>JBOFLR010000684.1:0-2072 GCA_051657965.1 Dermatophilaceae bacterium | reverse complement strand
GTCCAGTGCTCGGTCGCCGCGGCCGGGCCGCGAGGGGTGTCGTGCTCGAGGTAGAGCGCCGGCACGTCGTGCCCGACCCGCCGGCCGGTCCACTGCCGCAACAGCTCGGCCTCGTGCGGGCGCTGCAGCACGACGAGGTCGACCGGCTCCTCGCGCAGCGCGTCCGGGGACACTTCGCGCACCCGCTCGGGCCAGTCCCAGGTCTGCGCCCGGCCCCGACCGTCGGGTCCGCGGTCGGGGAGCACGGGCACCAGGTAGTCGTGGCCGCCAGCAACGAATGCCGTTGTATAAGAACCGTGCACGTGCCAGATCAGGATCCTCATCGCACACCCACCGCGGCGAAGCGACGCACCGCCGACACGACGTCGGCGGCGTGGATGCCGGACACGCACGGGTGTCCCGGCACGGGGCAGGTGCGTGCACGCGTCATCCGGCAGGGCGCGTCCTGGTCGCCGAGCAGCACGTGCGAGACCCGCCACGGAGCCCACCGCTGCGCCGGCACGACCGGCGCGAAGACACCGACGACCGGCGTGCCCACCGCGGCGGCGAGATGGGCCGGGCCGGTGTTGCCCACGACGATCGCCTCGGCGGTGGCGAGCACCCCGGCCAGGGCGGCCAGGTCGGTGCGCCCGGTGAGGTCGGTGCCGCCGCGCGGCGTCACGTACCGGCCGAGGTCGGCCTCACCCGGGCCGCCGGTGACCACCACGTGCCAGCCGGCCCGGGTCAGCAGGCGCGCGGCGTCGCGCGCGAGGTCGGGCGGTACGGCTCGGGTCGGCACCGACGCCCCCGGGTGGATGACGACCACCCGGCCCTCGAACTCTGCGGGCTGCACACCCTCGACGCGCAGGCGGCCGTCGTCGTCGGGTACCGCGGGGTAGCCGGCGGCCTCGGTGAGCGCGAGCATCGCCTCCACCTCGTGGCCGCCCTCGGCGCCGGTGTCGTCGAGCCCGTCCGGCATCCGCCGGTGCCGCACGTCGAGCAGCGTTCCCGGGTAGGCGTCGCTGGTGCCGACCACGCGCGGGATGCCGGCCAGCCGCGCCAGCACCGCGAGCGGGAGCGGGCTCTGGTGGTACGACGTCAGCACGACGAGCTCGTCGTAGCGGCCCGCGCGGAGCAGCGACACCAGCGAGAGCAGCGCCGCGGCATCCGCCGGTGGGGGCGTCGCACCGGTCCACGGGGTGTCGGCCACGTGCACCTCGGCGACGCCCGGCAGCATCCGGGCCGCCTGCGCCGCGGACCGGGAGACGAGCAGGTCGACCCGGTCGGCCGCGGCGGCGACGCGGCGCACGGCCGGCCCGGCGAGCAGCACGTCGCCCGCCCCGTCGAGCCGCGCGACCAGTACGCGCCCAGCCGCGGGCCGGCCGGTGTCGACGGAGTCAGCCACGAGCCCACCCCGCGACGAGCGACACGGCGTCGCGGATGTCGTCCGCGACGAACGGCGCCTCACTCACCTCGGCGGAGCGGGTCACCGGGGTCGGCACGAGCACCGCGCGCGCCCCGGCCGCCCGGGCGGCGAGCACGTCGGCACCGATGTCGCCGACGACCACGCACTCCTCGGGCCGCACCCCGAGCCGGTGGGCCGCGGCGAGCACCATCCCGGGCGCGGGCTTGCGGCACGGGCAGCCGTCGGCCGGGCCGTGCGGGCACACCTGCCAGGTGTCGAACGGGCCGAGCTCGGCGTCGACCCGGCGGTTCACGGCATCCACCTGGTCGGGGGTGAGGATGCCGCGCGCCACCCCGGACTGGTTGCTCACCACGCCGACCCGCAGGCCGTGCCGCCGGGCGTCGGCGACGGCGGCACCGGCACCGGGCACGGCCCGGACCCGCTCGGGGTCGCCGTTGTACGGCACGTCGTCGACCAGGGTGCCGTCGCGGTCGAAGAGCACCGCGCGCACCGGGGTCGGCCACGGCCCGGCGGTGCGGTGCCGCCACCAGCCGCGGGCCCGGTGCCACACGGCCAGCGGCGGGATGACGGCGCTGGTCCACGCCATCGTCGTCAGCTCCTCGGTGTCGCGCGGGCCGGGGGCGACGCGGCGAGCGGTGAAGTCGGCCGTGAGCCCGGCCCAGGTCGC
>JBOFLR010000683.1:0-2232 GCA_051657965.1 Dermatophilaceae bacterium | reverse complement strand
TGTACGGCTTGCGCGACGACGTGGACCGCGTCACCCAGCGGTTCGGTGCTGCGGCCTCCGGCACGGCGGCGTGGTTCGACGGTGCCGACGAGTCCGGAACGGTGACCGCGCGGGTCACCGCACAGGGCGTCGTCAGCGACGTCCGCGTCCGGCCGGGATGGCGCGATCGCGTCGGCCCGGCGGCCCTCGCCGGCGCGGTGCTCGACGCGCTCCGTGCGGCGTCCGTCGGGCGACTCGAGGAGTGGGGCCGCGGTATGGACGCCGCGCTGTCGGCGCCGCCGCCACTGCAACCGGCGCCCGGGCTGTATGCGACGCTCGCCGGGCAGCTCGAGGATCGGGTCACCGCGGCCACGACCCCGCAGCAGGTGGCGGCCGTGGAGGCCGCGCTCGTCGAGGTCATGGAGGAGCTGATCGGTGGCATCGACGAGCTCAGTGCCGAGGTCGACGACGCGCTCCGAGCCACCGTCACGGGGAACAGTGGCAAGGACCGGCATGTCGTGGCCGAGCTGTCGCTGTCCGGAGAAGTGGTCGGCCTCACCTACGACGAGGTCTGGTTGACGCGCGCCCATGCGGCGAACGTCGGGCGCGAGACGCTCGCCGCGATCGATGACGCGCGAAGCGGGCTGGCCGGCCGGTCGGTGCAGGACGTCATCTCCCGTAGCCGCCTGTCCGAGCTCCAGGCCGCGTTGTCCGACCCGCACGCCGTCAGCCGGCGGCTGCAGCTCTGAGCAGCGACAGGATCCAGCAGATGACCCTCCAGGTATCCCTCGACGCCTTACGTGACGACTCCCGGCTGTGGGACGGCGTCTCGGACGTGCTGTCGACCTCCAGCACGGCGTGTGCCGGCCTGACGCTGACCGCGCACGAGCTCACCGGGGTCGCGGAGCGCGAGGGTCTGGTCGCCGCGTACGAGAGCGTTCGCGCTCTCGTGGAAAGACTGCTGAGGGAGGGCGCGACCAACACCGGGGACATCGCCGAGCGACTCCTCGACGTGCGTCGTCAGTACGAGGACGACGACGCCGGAGCCCGGGCGCGTATCGGCGACGCGTGGACGCCCGCGTAGCCCGACCTGATCCCTGCCGAACCCGAACCTCGGCACCCAGGACGACGAGAGGACGACAGCGATGGACGCCGTCATCGACACCGCACGTGAGCTCGTGCGGAGGCTGCAAGAGAAGGTCGAGGAGCTGAGCGCGAGCCTCAATCGGGTGCTCGGGTGGATCCCGCCGGGCATGGGCTGGATCGCCGACCGGATCCACGACGGCTGGAACTACCTCATGGAGAAGCTGGGCGAGTTCTGGGCATGGGTCGACGAGCACCTGGGCAATCCCGGGAGTCCCTCGGCGCTGAGCCAGACCGCACAGGACTGGAACACCTTGGTCGGTGGGCCGGTCAGCTCGCAAGCCGGCGTCATCGACGCCGGGCAGCTGCTGTCCGACGACCGATGGACCGGTACTGCGGCGGACGCGTACACGCAGGCGGTCACACCGCAGAAGACCGCGATGGACAAGGTGAAGACGAGCATGGTCGATGGCATCTTCCAGGCTCTCGACAAGATGCAGAGCGGGATCATCGTCTTCTGGGTGGCGTTCGCCGTCGGCGTGTCGGCCTGCATCGGCGGTCTGATCGGCGCGGTCGCCTCGACTGCGTCGGTCTTCGGTGCACCTGCCGGCCCGTTCATCGCCGCCGCCGCGGTCGGCGCGCTCATCGTCGCCCTGGCCGGCGGCGCGCTCAAGCTGAAGTCCGACATCGACAGCGCCGAAGGCATTCTCGTCGGCAAGCTCAACGACCTCGGGGCGTATCCGGGCGGCGGCTGGCCACGCGCGGTCGGCCTGTGATCGAGTCGGTCGCGGCCCGCTGCTGGCTCCGGGTCGCCGGCATCGCGATATGCGGTCTCGCGGCAATCGGCGGCGGCACCGCTGCGATCGCGGTGAGCGACGCCGGCTGGCACGAGCTGATACTCGGCCTCGTCCTCATGGTCGTGGCTGCGGCGGCCGTGCTGCTCGTCGCCGGGAATGTCGTCCTGGGGCATCGAGACCCGGCGCGCGGTCGCATGCTGCTGTCGCTCGGAACCCGTTGTGCCGGAGCGGTCGTCGTTGTCCTGATGCTGCTCGGCACGGCGGTCCTCCTCCGCGGGGGTGACACCGGTTCCGACGCCTGGTTCACCACCTGGGTGACGGCGCTGCCGATGACCGCGATGCTCGTCCTCGGAGCCGTCAGCACTCACGACGC
>JBOFLR010000682.1:0-5433 GCA_051657965.1 Dermatophilaceae bacterium | reverse complement strand
CGCGCGAGCGCGGCGCGCTTCGACGTGGCGCCGATGACGGTGGCGCCGCGGGAGCGCAGCGCCGACCACAGCTCCACCTCGGTGGTGGCGTCGAGGGCGCTGGACACGTCGTCGGCGAGCAGCAGCTCGGTGTCGGCGGCGAGCGCCCGTGCGAGGGCGAGCCGCTGCACCTGACCACCGGACAGCCGCACGCCGCGGTGACCGACGACGGCGTCGTGCCCGCCGGCCTCGGAGACGTCGTCGTGCAGCCGGGCGTCGGTGATCGCCCGGTCGAGGGCCCGGCCGTGACCGAGCGCGACGTTGTCGGCGAACGTGCCCGACAGCACGCGGGGCACCTGCGCCACGTGCGCCACCTGACCGGGGCGGAGGAACACCTGGGCGTCCTGCACCTCGACGCCGTTCCAGGTGATCGACCCGGTGTGGTCGAGCAGTCCGGCGAGCGCGCCGAGCAGGCTGGACTTGCCCGAGCCGACCTGGCCGAGCAGCAGCACGAGCTCGCCCGACTGCACCGCGAGGTCGACGCCCTCGACTCCGCGAGTTCCGTCGTCGTGGACCGCGCTCACCCCGGCGAGCCGCAGCTCACGCAGGGGGACCCGCTCGGGCACGCTCGCCGCCGGGGCGGTGCCAGCGACCAGGTCGACGCCGGCCGGCATCCGCATGAGGTCGACACCGCCGGCGAACCGGGCGGTGGCCTTCTGCCACGCGCGGGTACCCGGCGCCTCGGTGACGACCGCGCCGGCGACCCGGCCGAACCAGTCGAAGCCGCCCACGGCCGTCGCCACGACGAGCGCGGTGGCCAGACCCCACCCGCCGGCGGCGTAGACCGCCCATGCGCTGACCGCACCCGCCTGGACCATGACCACCGGCACGCCGTCGAGCACTGCCTGGACCCGGTGCTCGAACACGGCCGCCTCGACCCGGCCGGCGTCGACCCGGCGCAGGTGGCGGCGCACGTGTGGCGTGGCCGCGGCGAGCTTGACGGTGCGGGCCGACTCGAGCGCGGACACCAGGGCCCGGCCGAATCGCGCCCGCGCCGCGGAGGACTCGGCCGCCGAACGGCCGGCGAGCGGCCGCCCGGACGCCGACGCGAGCGCCGACCCGACCATGACGACGAGGAGCACCCCGCCGGCGAGCGGGCTCCCGGCGAGGACCGCGGTGACGGCGACGATGCCGAGACCGTTGACGAAGTCGACCCAGCGGTCGGCGTAGAGCGCGTAGCGGTCGGCGTCGAGGGAGCGCGACACCACCTCGCCGGCCGGCGAGCGCTCGAGCCGGTGCTGCCGGGTCTGGCCGACGAGCACCGACATGCGCACCCGCAGCATCACCTCGATCCACCAGCGCGGGTAGCGACGGATGGCGGCGGTGAGCGTCAGGGGCGAGGAGACGACGAGCACCACGGTGGCCGCGGTGAGCGAGATCGTGCGGGCATCCCAGCCGGCGCCGTCGCTGAGCCGCTCGACGAGGACTCCCCACACATAACCGGTCCCCGCGCCGAACGCGCTGGCGACCGCGGACAGGAAGAACAGGGCCGCCGGCCAGGCGCCCCATCGTGGGCGTACCCGCAGCGCCGAGGCGATGCCGCGAGCCAGCGACGGCCCGGCGCCGGGGTCGGGGAGCACCGGCGGCGGTCCGCTGCGGCGTGCGCCGCCCACCATCGCCTCGGGATTCTCCTCGGATGCCGCATTCTCCTCGGATGCCACGCGGTCGTCATCCGAGGAGGTCGTCGTGGACCCGCTCGCCTCGAGCAGGCGGCGGAACGGGCCGCCGGTCGTGGCCAGTTCGGCCCGCGAGCCGAACTGCACGAGGCGACCGTGGTCGAGCACCGCGACCCGGTCGGCGCGCGCGGTCGTGGAGAGCCGGTGGGCGACGAGCAGTCCGGTGCGCCCGGCGAGCAGCCGGTCGGCGGCACGCACGACGCGCGCCTCGGTGAGCGGGTCCATCCGCGCGGTGGCCTCGTCGAGCACCACGACCGCGACGTCTCGCACCAGCAGCCGGGCGAACGCGACCAGCTGCTCCTCCCCCGCCGAGAGGGGCGTGCCACCCGGGCCGAGCGGGGTGTCGAGACCCGCGGGGAGCCCCTCGACCCAGTCGGTGAGGCCGAGCTCGGCGACCGCCGACTCCACGCGCCCGCGCGGCAGCTCGGCGAACAGCGTGATGTTCTGGGCGAGGGTTCCGGCGAGGATGTCGGTGCGCTGGGTGACCACGCCGACGGCCGCGCGCAGTCGCTGGACGTCGAGGTCGCGCACGTCGACACCGCCGAGGAACACCGTGCCCCGCTCGGGTTCGACCGCTCGCGACACGAGCGAGGCGAGGGTCGACTTGCCCGACCCCGTACGGCCGACGAGCGCGCAGGTGCGGCCGGCCGGAACCAGCATCGACACCCCCTGCAACGCGAACTCCCCCTCGACATAGGCGAACCGGAGCTCTCGGAACTCCAGGTCGAGGGCACCGTCGGGCAGCGGGCGACCGCCCACCGGCTCGGGCTCGGTGGCGAGCAGCTGCCGCAACCGGGTGACGGCACCGAGGCCGGCCTGGAGCTCGGGGAGGTGGCGCGCCATCTGGTCGACCTGGCCGACGAACGTGCTGGTGACGAGGAACAGCGTGACGAGCCGCGCCACGGACATGTCGCCGGAGACGACGAGTGCCACCCCGGCGACCGCCGTGCCGGCGAGCAGCCCGTAGAGGAGCAGCCCGGTGCGGAACATGATGCGGGCCTGCATCCGGAGCACCTGGTCGAAGCGGCGATGCACCTCGGCGGACAGCGCGCTCAGCCGCCGGACGACGTGCGCCTGGCCGAGACTGGTGCGCAGGTCGTCACGCGCGGCGATGCCCTCCTCGAGCGCGGCGGCGTGGTCGGTCCAGGCGATCTCCTCGACCACCTTGGCCTGGGAGATCGGCGGCAGGAGGCGACGCACCGCCAGGTAGGTGGCCGCGCCGGTGAGCGGGAACAGCACCCACGCCGGCCACCAGGTCAGGCCGGCGACGACCCACATCGGGACGGCCGCGAACACCGTGCGCACGGCATCCCACGCCTGCCGGCGGAGCATCGACCCGAGGTCGTGGGTGTCGTCGTCGACCCGGTCGAGCACCTCGCCGACGGCCTGCTCGGACAGCGCCGCGAGCGGCTGGTGCAGCGCGGCGTCGAGGAGGTCGTCGCGCAGCCGGCCCTCGGCCCGGTCGACCACCGCCGCCCAGACGGTGCGACCGGCGGTATCGAGCACCGCCGCACCGACGACGCACAGCGCGAGGATGCCGACCAGCCGGGTCGACGGGTCGGCGGCGAGCAGGCCCGCGACGACCGTGCCGAGCGCCTTGCCCACCGCCCCGACGGCGGATGCCGTGAGCGCGCCACCCGTGCGCCAGCCACGCAGCCGCCGGAGCCCGATGCGACGCTCCGGGTGGTCCGGCAGAGGCGCGACGGCAGCCGGCGATGCAGCGGTGTCGAGTGGTGGCTCTGCGGTCGTCATCCCCATCACCGACGAATCTACGTGGGCGCACCGACACCGGGCACCCGTTTTCCGCACTCGTGAAAACCTGTCACGAGTTATAGGGTTTCGTCATGGCGCGGATCAGCGTTGCCGACGCCGCCAAGCGGCTCGGAGTCCACGTCCAGCGGGTGCATCAACGTATCGCGGACGGGTCCCTGCCTGCCGAGAAGGTCGGGCGCCACTGGGTCATCGACGAGCACGACGTGAGCCGCCTGGACAAGCGGCCGGGTGGACGGCCTCCTTCTGCCCGCTCGGCGTGGAATGTCATCGCCGTGGCGGACGAGGCGAACTCCCTCGACCTTCCCGCTGGGCAGCGCGCCGCTGCTGAGCAGTGGCTGCGGCGCTTGCAGATCAGCGCAGCGCACGCCCCTGACGGCGAGGCTGTCGCCGAGCTGCGGCGCCTGTTGCGCAACCGAGCCGATCGTCACGGCTATCACGCCTCGCCGCGGGACCTCCCCGACCTCCGGGTCGACTCCCGAGTCCGCTTGTCAGGCATCAGCGACCCCGAGTCCCGTATCGCGTCGGCCGACGTCGTCGAGGGCTACATCGTGGCCGCCGAGCTCGCCGACGTGGTCGCCGAGTACCTGCTCGTACCTGTCGACGGCGACGCCGCCAACGTGGTCGTTCACGTGTATCACACCGACGCGGTACGCGAGGCCGTCCTTCGACGGCCCAACACGCTCCTCGTCGCCGCCGACCTCGCCGAGCATCACGGGCCACGGGAGTCCGCTCGCGCCCTGGAGCTCGTCCGGCAGGCCGGGAAGGAACACCTGCCGTCGTGACGACCGCTCCCGTCGTCATGCCGGCGATGTCCGAGGCCCAGACCGATGCCTGGTACGCCCTGTTCGACCTGCACGAGCGGCTTCCTCGAGGCTGGACGCTCGTCGGAGGGCAGATGGTCCACCTGCATTGCACCGAGCGCGACACCCTTCCGGTTCGCCCGACCGAGGACGCCGACACGATTCTGGACGTTCGAGCCGAACCCGCCATGCTCACCCTGTTCACCCGATGTCTCCTCGGGCTCGGCTTCACGCCAGACACTTCAGGCGAGGGCGTGCAACACCGCTGGAACCGCGGTCGAACGCAGATCGACGTCCTGCTCCCCGAAGGTATCCCCGAGCGCCTCGCCGCCAGGGCCGGAGCCGGAGGAGGCCCGACCATCACCACTCCTGGCGGCACGCAGGCTCTGGGCCGCACCCAACCGGTCAACGTTCGCGTCCGCCGTCGGACCGGGGCAGTCCACCGTCCGAGCCTGGTGGGGGCGCTCGTCATCAAGGCGGCCGCGCATACCCTCCCAGAGGGCGGATTCGCGAAGGCACGACATCGGCTCGATTTCGTTGTCCTCGCCGAGCTCCTGTCCCGTTCGGACCTGGTGGGCGAGCAGCTGAACAAGCGGGACCGTCGACGGCTGACCGACATGGTCGCTGCCTGCCGAGCCGACCAGGTGCTCATGGGCCGAAGCGGGGCCGGCACCGGTCTGGCGCGTCTGGAGCGGGCTGCCCACCTCGTCTGATCGTCACGTCCCGGCACTCTGGTGATGGTGACTGGCGCCGGGCGGTGCACTCGGCCGGGTGGCGCCAAGACGCCGGATGCCGCGAGCTCGCGGAACGTGGTGGTGTCAGCAGCAGTGGTGAGCAGCGGCCGCCGCCGCGCGCTCCGACAGCCCGGCGACGCCGCGTCGGACGAGGTCGCCATAGCCACCGTCGGGGAGGTGCGGCAGAGCCGCCTCGGCGAGCGCGAGCTGCGCGGCAGCATCGGTGATCCTGCCCTGGCGGAGGTACCCGTCGCCGAGGTTGAGGTGCAGGCTGGGCGCCATCCCCTCGGCCCGCTCGATGCCGACCGGTGCGAGGTCGGCATCCACCACCCCGGCGTAGGCGATGAGAGCCCGCTCATCCCAGGTGACTTCGTGGTCGAGATCGTCCTGGACGTCGGCCAGGTAGTGGGC
>JBOFLR010000681.1:0-2676 GCA_051657965.1 Dermatophilaceae bacterium | reverse complement strand
TGCGCGAGGGGGTCGCGGCGATCCGGGCGGCGGTCGACATCCAGGTGGCCGCGTCGCTCGGCATGCTCACCCGCGAGCAGGTCGACGACCTCGTCGACATGGGGGTGCACCGGTACAACCACAACCTCGAGGCCGGGCGCTCGTACTTCCCGCAGGTCGTCACCACGCACTCCTTCGAGGAGCGCTGGGAGACCTGCCTCATGGTGCGCGAGTCCGGGATGGAGCTGTGCTGTGGCGGCCTGGTCGGCATGGGCGAGTCGCTCGAGCAGCGCGCCGAGCTCGCCGTCCAGCTCGCCGAGCTCGACCCGCACGAAGTGCCGCTCAACTTCCTCAACCCGCGCCCGGGTACGCCGTTCGGCGACCTCGAGCCGATGCCCGCCTCGGACGCGCTGCGCGCGGTGGCGGCGTTCCGGCTCGCCATGCCGCGCACCATCCTGCGCTACGCCGGCGGCCGCGAGCTCACCCTCGGCGACCTCGGCACCCGCGACGGGCTGCTCGGCGGCATCAACGCGGTCATCGTCGGCAACTACCTCACCACCCTCGGGCGCGACCCCGGCGAGGACCTCGCGCTGCTCGACGAGCTGTCGATGCCGGTACGCGCCCTCGGCGAGACCATCTGAGCGATGCGCTCGCTGGATGACACGGCGGATGACGCAGCGGATGACGCGGCGCCGGTGGGGCGGCCCGGCTCGCCGGGCACGTGGTGCGGCCAGTGCGCGGAGCCGCTGGCCGGTGGTGCCGACGGCGACGGCGACACCGACGGCGCGGACCACGGGCGGTGCGCGGCGCGGGCCGAGCTCGAACCGCCGCGCTACTGCGCGCACTGCCGGCGCCGGATGACGGTGCAGGTCACCCCCGGCGCCTGGACCGCCACCTGTTCGCGGCACGGCACGGTCGAGCAGGCCACCTGGCGCTGAGGTCGAGCGCGGGCGTGTCGCGAACGTGTCTTTCGTCCGGGGCCTCGTGACGTTGTGACGCCGGTTATGACGCGAAAGTCGGCGTGGTCGCCCCGGTTTCTGCGCGGTATCCGGCGTCACAAAGCGCATCAAGGAGGCGGACCGCCTTTCGCAACAGGGCTCGGCAGGACACGCCCGGATCGTCGAGCGACCTTCACGTGCCGTGCACCTTCGACACGGCCGAGCAGTGGCACGGCACGACGAGGCCCGGGGGGAATGGGCATCGGTGGTTGACAGTTCATCCGCCATCAGTACCTGCCCACGTCCCCAGGAGCCTCACGTGAACGTTCTCGTCCTGCTCGGCAGTCTTCGCGCCGCGTCCACCAACCGGCAGCTCGCCGAGGCGGCGATCGCCCACCTGCCGGCCGGTGTCGAGGCCACCGTCTTCGAGCGGCTGGCCGACCTGCCGCACTACTCCGCAGACCTCGACCACGACGACCACCTGCCCGACAGCGTGCGCGACCTGCGCGAAGCGGTCGCCGGCGCCGGCGCCATCCTGCTCGTCACCCCCGAGTACAACGGCTCGATGTCGAGTGCCGCGAAGAACGCCGTCGACCGGGCGTCCCGCCCCCGGGGCGCTGCGCCCATCGCCGGCATACCGGCCGCGGTGGTCGCCGCCAGCGGAGCGCCGCGCGGTGCCCAGTGGGCCCGCGAGGACGCCGTCAAGGTGCTCCGGGTGGCCGGTGCCGACGTCATCGACGACACCGTCGGCATCGGGTCCGCGTACGAGGCGTTCGCGGACGGCCGGATCGCCGACGCCGAGCTCGAGGCCGAGGTGCGGGCGCTCGTCATCCGCCTCGCCGACGCCGCCCGCGAGAAGCGCGACGCCGCCTGACCACGCTGCACGAAACCGGCGTCATCACCCCGGTTTCGTGCAGCCGCGCTGCGGGTGGAGCTGCGCACGAGGCACGTCGCCGCCCGCGGGCCGAGCCCGAGAGGGTGCACGGGCACAATGAGCGGCGATGTCCATTCCCGCCCCGTCGCCTCCCTCCTCGCCCCCGCCGGATGACGACCCGCGAGACCCACGCGTCGGGGGCGCGGCGGACGCGCTGCTCGCCTTGGACCGCGAGCACGTCTGGCACCCGTACTCGTCGGCGCTGAAGCCAGGTGCCCCGTACCTGGTGGAGTCGGCGGCGGGCGTGCGACTCCGGCTCCGCGACCGCGACGGCGGCCACCGCGAGGTCGTCGACGCGATGTCGTCGTGGTGGTGCGCCATCCACGGCTACCGGGTGCCCGAGCTCGACGCGGCCGCCCACGACCAGCTCGCCCGGATGTCGCACGTGATGTTCGGCGGGCTCACCCACGAGCCTGCGGTCGCGCTCGCGCAGCGGCTGGTGCGGATGACGCCCGCGCCCCTGACGCACGTCTTCCTCGCCGACTCCGGCTCGGTGTCGGTGGAGGTGGCGATGAAGGCCGCGCTGCAGTGGCAGCTCGCGGCCGGGCACCGCAGCCGCACCCGTTTCCTGACCATCCGAGGCGGCTACCACGGCGACACGTTCTCGCCGATGTCCGTCACCGACCCGGTGGGCGGCATGCACCGGCTGTTCCGCGGCATCCTGCCAGAGCACGTGTTCGCGCCACGCCCCCCGGCCGGGCTCGACTCCGGCTCCGGGGACGCCGCGTTCGACACCTGGGCCCGCGAGACGCGCGAACTCGCTGTGGCGCAAGCCGACTCGATCGCTGCCGTCATCCTTGAGCCGGTACTCCAGGGCGCGGGCGG
>JBOFLR010000680.1:0-1941 GCA_051657965.1 Dermatophilaceae bacterium | reverse complement strand
GTGGCGTCCACATCTCGACGCCACCGATCCGCCTCGACGCCATGGCGTCGAAACGCCCGGGGGTGGCTGGGGCGGACCGTCGAGGGGGTAGCCCGATGACGATCACCGCCGACGCGCCGCACCCCTCGTCGGTCCGGGCTTCGAGAGGGGGCTTGCCCGGCTCAAGCGCGTTGCCGAGACCGGGTGAACCCGCGCGAGAGCGCGGCGTCGAGCGCCCAGTAGGCGGTCGCCACCGCGAGGCCGAAGCCGAGGATGCCGGCCAAGGTCACCAGGACCGGTCCATAGCCGCGCTCGGACACGTTGGCGAACCCGTACGGATAGGCGTCAACCGCCACGCCACGCGCGAGCATCCAGCCGATCCACCCGACCGGGACGACGAGCGAGGCGAGCACCACCCGGCCGTCGACCATCCGCCGCGGCCCCCACACCAGCCACACCGCCACCGTCACCGCAGGAGTGACGATGTGCAGGATCGGGTCGGTCAGCCGGGCCCATCCGGTGATCACCGCGGTGGGCCGCAACAACACCGCGTAGACGATCGCGGTGACGGTGATCATCAGCATGCCGTCGAGCCGGATGACCCTGCGCCAGAACGTGTCACGCTCAGGCTGCCAGGCAAGCAGGGTGGCACCGACGGCCACCACCGCGTTCGACCAGGTGGTGAAGTAGCTGACGTGGTCGGCCATCCGCGACCACCAGCCGGCGACGCCGTCGGGATGCAGCCCGTAGAGCCCAGCTGGCGGGGTGCGTGCGTCGAACGCCTCGAGCGCCACCAGCACGGTGGCCAGCACGACACCGCTCCAGGCGACGGCGGCGCTCACGGCCAGCGCCCGCCGGGCTGAACCGCTCAGGCGGTCGCCGACGGTGGCGGGTGCGGCGGCATCCGTACTCGTCATGGGGGGCTCTCCTCTGGGTGGGCGGGTTCCCGGGCGGACTCGCGGATCAGGGTGCGGTGCGCCTTCGGTACGAAGGCGTGGTGCCGGAGCCGCCCGGGTCTGCGGTGTGCCAGCCGCCGGCGGTGGCTCGGACGACGAGGTCGGCCGCCGCGGCTGCGGCTCGCACGAGCGTCGCGTTCGGCTCGTCGACCCGCGCGACCCAGGCCACGGCATCCGCCTCGGTCTTGCCGAAACGGACGTGCCGCGCGACCAGTCGGGCACGACGCGACTCCGTGTCGGCCTCGAGCGACCAGACGGCGTCCAACACGGCGCGGACCCGGGGCCAGGGGGCGGCAGCGTGCAGGAGGTAGTTGCCCTCGGTGACGACGAGGCGGACATCGGGCGACACGGCGACCGCACCGGCCAGTGGTTGCTCCAGGACCCGCTCGAAGCCCGGTGCGTACACGACCGAACCGGTCTCCGACCGGAGCCGCTCGAGCAGCGCGGCGTAGCCGGAGGCATCGAAGGTCTCGGGCGCCCCCTTGCGGTCGAGGAGCTGCAGCCGCTCGAGCTGCACGTCGGCGAGGTGGAACCCGTCCATCGGGACCAGTGCGGCCCAGCCCTCGCCGCGTGCGTCGCACAGGGCGGCGACCAGCGCCGCGGCCAGCGTCGACTTGCCGGCACCCGGCTCGCCGGTGACCCCGAGCAGGGCCCGCCCGCCGGCCGGTACGAGAGCCGCCGCCGCGGCGACGAGTGGGTGGGTCGGGTCGAGCCGTGGGTGAGCGGGATCGAGCCGTGGGTGAGCGGGATCGAGACGTCGGTGGGCGGGGTCGACGCGAGGCGCACTCACGCCGCCATGGTGCCCTACCCGCTCCGCGCTGGTGCCCTACCCGCTCGACACTGGTGCCCTACGCGCGCCGAGCTGGTGCTCTACGCGCGCCGCGCCGAGGAGTGTCGTGGGACCGCGTCGCGCCGCGCCGGCCGACGTGGTGGCCGGGACACGACCAGCAGCCAGGCCATGAGCGTCAGCTCGCCCAGCATCACCGGGACGAGAGCGGCGCGCCAA
>JBOFLR010000679.1:0-1859 GCA_051657965.1 Dermatophilaceae bacterium | reverse complement strand
CGAATGCAACGATGATAGCGTTGTTGCATGACAGCGATCACGGTGCGGCAACTCCCGGACGGCGTCAAGCAGCGGTTGCGCATGCGAGCGGCGGCGAACGGGCGGTCGATGGAGGCCGAGGCCCGGTCGATCCTCGTCGCCGCGCTCGAGACCGATCGCCCCGTCGACCTCACCTGGGTGAACAGCCTCGTTCAGCTCGGCGACGACCTCGGCGGCGTCGAAGTACCGGTCGTCCCGGACGAGCCGGCGCCAGCAGCTGACCTCGACCGCGCGTGATCGTCCTCGATACCAACGTGGTGTCCGAGCTGCTGCGCGGCTCCAAGGCGGACCTCGGCGTCAAGCGGTGGGTGCGACGGCTGAACGACCACCCGGTGACCACGGTCCTGAATCGGGCAGAACTGCTCGCTGGGGTGGCGATCCTGCCTCCGGGGCGCCGACGACAGGCCCTGGCCGATGGAATCGAGCGGATCCTCGGCGACCTCGACACCTGTCTCCCGTTCACACCGGACTGCCCGGTGGTGTACGCAGAGGTCGTGGCGGCTCGACGGGCGGGCGGCCGTCCGATCGGCGCGTTCGACGCGCTCATCGCCGCTGTCGCCCTCGTCCACGGCGCCTCGGTCGCCACCCGTGACGTCGACGGGTTCGCGGGTATCGGCCTCACCGTGGTCGACCCCTGGAGCGCTCGACCCTGACGAGCAGCTGCCGGTGGCGTGAGCAGCGCGTTCACCATCATCCGTCGGTGTTCTCGCGCAGCGGTGGGAGCAGCGCGGGTAGCACGAGCCGGCGTCGCAGCCGCCAGTCGGACGACGCGAAGAGACCGGCCATCGTGCGCATCGTGCCCGTGAGGTCGGCCCGGCCGGTGAGGTAGGCCCACCGCTGGCGCTCGGGCAGTGCGAAGAACACGTCGAAGAACCCGGGCACCTCCGCGGGCGGCATCCGGAGCATCGCTTCCAGGCCGATCCGCCGCAGGCCGTGCACCGCACGAGCTGACGGCGGCCACACGACCCGCCGCGCCGCGGCCGCCGCGGCGGCGGGCCCGGCACCGAGGTGCGCTGCCACGGCATCCGCCATCGGCTCGGCCAGGCCCAGGGCCGCGCCGATGCTGAACCCGGTGGCCGGATGGACCAGCGGGGCGGCGGCCCCGAACCCGACCACACCGTCGGTGTCGTGCCGCGGCCGGTCCACGGGGAACCGCACGGTCTCGGTCGGGGCGTCGTCGGGCACGCGGATGCCGTGCCGTTCCAGCCGCGCGTGCAGCCTGCGCCGCAGCACGGCGACGGGGAGACCCGGCCGGCGGGCGAGCGAGGTCTCCTCGAGCAGCACCCGGTCGCCGCCGAGCGGGATGCCGTAGAGGAAGGTGGGCCAGCCGCCCTCACCGTGGTCGGCGCGCCAGTCCATGAACAGCGCATCACCCTGCGGCACGACGGGTTCCGCGGAGCTCGCCGACACGACCACCCCGAACGCCGTCTGCTCGGCGGCGACGCGGCGACGCCCACCCGCATCCGCAGCCGCACCCGCGCCGAGGGCCTGCCAGCGGCCGGCGGCGTCGACGACGACGGATGCCGCGAGCTCGCCACCGTGGTCGAGCGCCACCCGGCCCGGGCCGGCGTGGCCGGTGACCCGGGCGGCCTGCACGTCGACCGGGCCCAAGCCGGCATCGAGATGGGCACGAAGGGCGGGAACGTCGAACACCGCGTACTCCCACCCGAGCTCGTGAATTCGATGCCCGACCGCGCGACCTCGCGCACGTGCTGCGACGACGGACGACGGGAGGCCCGCGGGCAGCTCCTCACTCCAGCAGCCGTACGTGGCGGTGAACGGCCGGTCGGGGTGCGGGTCGAGGAGCGCGGTGCTCAGCC
>JBOFLR010000678.1:0-1616 GCA_051657965.1 Dermatophilaceae bacterium | reverse complement strand
GGGTAGAACGCGGCAGTCACCGCGAGGGCCGGGGTAGTGGGAGTCTCGGAGGCCGATGCCGACCCGCCGGCGCTGGAGGACGACCCGTCGGAAGAGCCGCAGGCGGCCAGGGCGAGGACGGCGACAGCGGTCGCGGCGGGAACGGTGAGACGGCGCATGACAAGCATTCTCAGTTTTCCTGAGAACGATTGTCAAATCTGGTATGGACACGCCCGGGCTCAGACCGCGACGCCCGTCGAGGCCACCTCGAGGATCACCTGAGCGAGCCCCGGACGACCACCCGAGTCAGGCCCGGGGGACCGCCTGAGTCATCGTGATGGCCACCATCATGGCGACGACGGCGATGCGCATCATCCGTTCGGCCAGCGTGAGCCTCGGCCAGGCGAGGACGAGGAACCACAGCAGCACCGCCGACACGACGGCGAGAAGCACCCAGCCCCAGCCCGGTACGAGAAGTCCCCCGACGACCAGCGCCAGCACCACGAGAAAAGGCACGGCGCGGGGGAGCCGGCTGAGCCGCGTGAGGGCCGGCAGGCTGGCATGCTCGAGGGAATCGCGGAGACTCGACACGACAGCCCAGCGTAGGGCGCCGGGCGCGAACCGGCTCGAGCGGGTCGCGCGCGCCCGACTAGCCTTGCGCGCATGCCCGCCCCGACCTCCGTCGTCGACACCGTCGTCTCATTGTGCAAGCGCCGGGGGTTCGTCTTCCCGTGCGGCGAGATCTACGGCGGCACCCGCTCGGCCTGGGACTACGGACCGCTCGGCGTCGAGCTGAAGGAGAACATCAAGCGGCAGTGGTGGAAGTCGGTCGTCACCGCGCGGGACGACGTCGTAGGACTGGACTCCTCGATCATCCTGCCCCGGCAGACCTGGGTCGCCAGCGGCCACGTCGGCGAGTTCACCGACCCCCTCACCGAGTGCCTCAGCTGCCACAAGCGGTTCCGGGTCGACCACATGCAGGAGGCCATCGCCGACCGCGAGGCGAAGAAGGGCAAGGAGGTCGACCCGGACTCCATCCCGCTCACCGACATCGCCTGCCCGAACTGCGGCACGCGCGGGCAGTGGACCGCCCCGCGCGAGTTCAACATGATGCTCAAGACCCACCTCGGCGTCATCGAGGACGACTCGGGTCTGCACTACCTGCGGCCCGAGACCGCACAGGGCATCTTCGTCAACTTCCTCGCGGTGCTGCAGACATCGCGGAAGAAGCCGCCGTTCGGCATCGCCCAGACCGGCAAGAGCTTCCGCAACGAGATCACCCCGGGCAACTTCATCTTCCGCACCCGCGAGTTCGAGCAGATGGAGATGGAGTTCTTCGTCAAGCCCGGCGACGACGAGGAATGGCACCAGTACTGGATCGACGAGCGCACCCGCTGGTACACCGGTCTCGGCATCGACCCGGCGAACCTGCGCCACTACGAGCACCCGCAGGACAAGCTGTCCCACTACAGCAAGCGCACGGTCGACATCGAGTACCGGTTCCGCTTCGCCGGCAGCGAGTGGGGGGAGCTCGAGGGCATCGCCAACCGCACCGATTTCGACCTCACCACCCACAGCAAGCACTCCGGCACCGACCTGGTCTACTTCGACCAGGCCGGCGGGGAGACCTATACGCC
>JBOFLR010000677.1:0-6347 GCA_051657965.1 Dermatophilaceae bacterium | reverse complement strand
GTGCGCGACCGCCGCCAGGGCGCCGTCGCGGCGAGCGTGATGAGCGCCCTGCTGCTCCTGGCCGTCGGGCTCGCGGCATGGTCGGAGATCGCTGCGGCATCCGGCCCGCTCGCCTCGATGGAGGGCAAGGAGCAGCGCTTCGGAGTGCCGTGGTCGGTGCTCTTCGGCGCCGCCACGACCGGCACCTCGACCGGTGCGGTCAATTCGATGCACGACAGCTGGAGCCCGCTGGGTGGCGGTGTGGTGCTGCTCAACATGCTGCTCGGCGAGGTCTCGCCCGGCGGCGTCGGCGCCGGTTTCTACGGCTACCTCGTGCTCGTCGTCATCGCGGTGTTCATCGCCGGCCTCATGGTCGGCCGTACGCCGGAGCTGCTCGGAAAGTCGATCGGGCGCACCGAGATCACCAGTGCCGCGCTCGTCACGCTGACCATGCCCGCTCTCGTGCTCGTCGGCGCCGGAGTCGCCGTCGTCACCCCGGCCGCCGTCGAGGCCCGGCTCAACGAGGGACCGCACGGCCTCACCGAGTTGATGTACGCCGTCGCGTCGGCCTCCAACAACAACGGCTCGGCCTTCGCGGGACTGTCGGCCGACCAGCCGTTCCTCAACTCTCTGCTCGCGCTGTGCATGCTGCTCGGCCGCTTCGTCCCGATCGTCCTGGTGCTGCGGCTCGCCGGCTCGCTCGCCGCCCAGCAGCGCCGGCCGGTCACGGCCGGGACGATGCCGACGCACACCCCGCTGTTCACCACCCTCGTCGTCGGCACGGTGCTCGTCGTCGCCGGCCTGACGTTCTTCCCGTCCCTCGCCCTGGGACCGATCGCGGAGGCGCTGTCATGACCTCGTCCCTCGCGCACACCGCGTGGCGGAGCCTGCCCGTGGCGTTCGCCAAGCTCGACCCGCGCCATGTCTGGCGCAGCCCCGTCATCCTCGTGGTGTGGGTGGGGTCGGTGCTCACCACCGTGCTGTCGGTGCTCGACCCGTCGGTGTTCACGGTGTCGGTAACGCTGTGGCTTTGGGCGACAGTCGTTTTCGCCAACCTCGCCGAGGCGGTGGCCGAGGGGCGGGGCAAGGCCCAGGCCGAGACCCTGCGCCGTACCCGCACCGAGACCACGGCCCGGCGGCTGCGCACCGACGGTACCGAGGAGGAGGTGCCCGGCACCGCCCTCGCCCTCGGCGACCTCGTGGTGGTCGAGGCCGGCCAGGTCGTCCCCGGCGACGGTGACGTCGTCGAGGGCGTCGCGACCGTCGACGAGTCGGCGATCACCGGCGAGTCCGCGCCCGTCATCCGCGAGTCCGGCGGCGACCGGTGCGCCGTCACCGGCGGCACCACCGTGCTGTCCGACCGGATCGTCGTGCGGGTCACGAGCAGGCCCGGGGAGACCTTCATCGACCGGATGATCGCGCTCGTCGAAGGGGCGTCGCGGCAGAAGACCCCCAACGAGATCGCCCTGTCGATCCTGCTCACCACGCTCACCGTGATCTTCCTGCTCGCGGTGGCCGCGATCCAGCCGATGGCGGTCTACTCCGGCGACCGCCTGCCGCTCGTCGTGCTCGTCGCGCTGCTCGTCTGCCTCATCCCGACCACCATCGGGGCGCTGCTCTCCGCCATCGGCATCGCCGGCATGGACCGGCTCGTGCAGCGCAACGTACTGGCGATGTCGGGCCGCGCGGTCGAGGCCGCCGGTGACGTCAGCACGCTGCTGCTCGACAAGACCGGCACCATCACCTTCGGCAACCGCCGCGCCAGCGACCTGGTGCCGGTCGGCGGTGCGTCGCGCTCCGAGCTGGCGGATGCCGCGCATCTCGCCTCGCTCGCCGACGAGACGCCGGAGGGCCGCTCGATCGTCGACTTCACCGTCGCCGACGGTGCGGACCTCGCGGTCGCCGGCGGCGCGGCCGACGTCGGCGACGCGGACAGCCTGCGCCGCAGCGGAGCCGAGATCGTCGAGTTCAGCGCGACCACCCGGATGTCCGGCGTCGACCTGCCGGGCGGTACCCGGGTGCGCAAGGGCGCCGGCAGCTCGGTCGCCGCCTGGGTGCGCGACCAGGGCGGCACCGTCGCCGACGGCCTCGACGCCGAGGTCGACGCGATCGCCGGCAGCGGCGGCACCCCCCTCGTGGTCGCCGAGGCGGCACCGGGTGCGGCACCGAGAGTGCTGGGCGTCATCCACCTCAAGGACGTCGTCAAGCCTGGCATGCGCGAGCGCTTCGACCAGCTGCGGGAGATGGGGATCCGCACGGTGATGATCACCGGCGACAACCCGCTGACCGCCAGGGCGATCGCCGCCGAGGCCGGCGTCGACGACTACCTCGCCGAGGCCACGCCCGAAGACAAGATGGCGCTGATCCGGAAGGAGCAGGAGGGCGGGCGGCTCGTCGCGATGACCGGCGACGGCACCAACGACGCGCCGGCACTCGCCCAGGCCGACGTCGGCGTCGCGATGAACACCGGCACGTCGGCGGCGAAGGAAGCCGGCAACATGGTCGACCTCGACTCCGACCCGACCAAGCTCATCGACGTCGTCGCCATCGGTAAGCAGCTGCTCATCACCCGCGGCGCGCTGACGACGTTCTCGATCGCCAACGACCTCGCGAAGTACTTCGCGATCATCCCGGCGATGTTCGTCGGCATCTTCCCGGGGCTCGACGCACTCAACGTCATGCGCCTGTCGAGCCCCGACTCGGCGATCCTCTCCGCGGTCGTCTTCAACGCGGTGGTCATCGTCGCGCTCATCCCCCTCGCCCTGCGCGGCGTGCGCTATCGGCCGATGTCGGCCACCGGCATGCTCCGCCGCAACCTGCTCGTCTACGGCGTCGGCGGCATCCTCGCCCCGTTCGCCGGCATCAAGGCCATCGACCTGCTCGTCTCGCTCCTCCCCGGCCTGTGAAGAGGTGTCCTCCATGACCCGACAGCTCGGCGCCGCCGTCAGGGCGCTGCTCGTGCTCACCGTGCTCTGTGGCGTGCTCTACCCCGCGACCGTGCTCCTCCTCGGGCGCGCGGTGCCCGACCGCGCCGACGGGCAGCTCGTCACCCGCGACGGCTCCGTCGTCGGCTCGCGCCTGATCGGGCAGCCGCCGAGCGGGCCCGAGTGGTTCCAGGGCCGTCCGTCCGCCTCGGACTCCTCCGGTGACACCAGCGGCGGCTCCAACCTCGGCCCCACCAACCCCGAACTCGCCACCACCGTCGCCGAGCGCGAAGCCGCACTGCGACAGGCCAACCCGGATGCCGCCGACCCGCCACCCGCCGACGCCCTCACCACCTCGGCGAGCGGCCTCGACCCGCACGTCTCACCCGCGTACGCGCGCTGGCAGGCGCCGCGGGTGGCGACGGCGCGCGGCATCCCCCTCGCGGAGGTACAGCGGCTCGTCGACGAGCACACGGATGACGCCGTGCTCGGCTTCGTGGGGCAGGACCGGGTGAACGTGCTCGAGCTCAACCTCGCCCTCGCCGACCTCGACACCGGGGGACAATGACGCCATGGCACGCGGACGGCTGCGCATCTACCTCGGGGCCGCCCCGGGGGTGGGCAAGACCGTCGCGATGCTCGACGAGGGCCACCGGCGGCTGAAGCGGGGCACCGACGTCGTCGTCGGTGTCGTCGAGACCCACGGCCGGGCGCACACCGCCGCCGTCCTCGACGGGCTCGAGGTGGTGCCCCGGCGCGAGGTCGGGCACCGCGGCACGACACTCGCCGAGATGGACCTCGACGGCATTCTCGATCGGCGACCGCGCGTGGCCCTCGTCGACGAGCTCGCGCACACCAACGCCCCGGGTTCCCGCAACGAGAAGCGCTGGCAGGACGTCGACGAGCTGCTCGACGCCGGGATCGACGTCATCTCCACCGTCAACGTCCAGCACCTCGAATCGTTGAACGACGTCGTCGAGTCGATCACCGGTGTGGTGCAGCGCGAGACGGTGCCCGACGCGGTGGTGCGCCGAGCCGACCAGATCCAGCTGGTCGACATGTCGCCGGAGGCGCTGCGCCGCCGGATGGCGCACGGCAACGTCTACGCGCCCGAGAAGGTCGACGCCGCGCTCGCCAACTACTTCCGGGTCGGCAACCTCCAGGCGCTGCGCGAGCTGGCCCTGCTGTGGCTCGCCGACCGGGTCGACGAGGCGCTCGAGCGGTACCGGGCCGAGCAGGGCATCGCCGCCACCTGGCCGACTCGGGAACGGGTGGTGGTAGCGCTGTCCGGGGGGCCCGAGGGCGAGGTGCTCGTACGCCGTGGGGCGCGCATCGCCGCCCGTGGTGCCGGCGGTGAGCTGCTCGCCGTCCACATCGCCCGCTCGGACGGCCTCAGCGGCCCCGACCTGCCCGGCCTCGCCAAGCAACGGCGGATGACGGAGGAGCTCGGCGGGTCATTCCACACCGTGGCCGGTGACGACACCGCTGAGGCCGTGCTCGACTTCGCCCGCGGCGTCAACGCGAGCCAGGTGGTCATCGGCAGCACCCGGCGGCCGCGCTGGCGAACGCTGTTGTCGCCCAGCACGACCGAGGAGGTCATCACCGAGTCCGGCGACATCGACGTGCACGTCGTCACGCATTCCTTCGCGCACGGCCGCGGGTGGCGGGTGCCGCGAGCCGGCCTGCCGCAGCGCCGGGTCCGGCTCGGGTACGTCGCGTCGCTCGTCGGCCCGCTCGTGCTCACCGGCTTGCTCGTCGGCGTCCCCGAGGAACCGGGACTCCCGCTCACCGTCCCGCTCTATCTGCTCTCCACCGTGCTGGTCGCCCTGCTCGGCGGCATCGGACCTGCCCTCCTGGGGTCGGTGGTCTGCTCGTTGCTGCTCAACTGGTTCTTCGTCCCGCCCGTCGGGACGTTCTCGGTGGAGCGGCCCGAGAACGTCGTCGCGCTCGTGGTCTTCGTCGCCGTGGCGGCTGCGGTCGCCTTCGTCGTTCACCGAAGTGCCCGCCGGGCCGACCGTGCGATGCAGGCACAGACCGAGGCCGCGGCGCTCGCCGAGCTGACCCACACCCTGCTCGGCTCCACCGATCAGATGGCACTGCTCCTCTCGCGAGCGGTCGACATGTTCGGCGCGGGAGGCGCCGCGGTCGTGCGGCGGGCGTCATCCGACCGCCCGGTCGAGGTGGTGGCGAGCACGGAGCCGCCGCTCGGCCCCGACGACGTCCGCGACCCGGCGTTGGCGCACGAGGCGGTGGATGACGACCACGACCTCGTGCTCGTCGGCGCGGCCCCGCCGGCCGGGCGCCGGCGCCTGCTCGCGGCGTTCGCGGCGCACGCGGGCGCCATCCTCCAGCGGCGGGCGCTGCAGCGGTCGGCCGTCGAGGCGGCGGCGTTCGCGCGGGACAGCTCGGCACGCACCGCGTTGTTGTCCGCGGTGTCGCACGACCTGCGCACCCCGCTCGCCGGCATCAAGGCGGCCGTCGGCAGCCTGCGCTCCACCGAGGTCGAGTTCAGCCCCGAGGACGAGGCCGAGCTCGAGGCGGCGATCGAGGAGTCCGCCGACCGGCTGGACGCGCTGGTCGGCAACCTGCTCGACATGTCGCGGCTGCAGGCCGGCGCGCTGGTCGCCTCGCCCCGGCCGGTCGACCTCGGCGAGGTCGTGCCGTCGGTGGTGCGCTCGGTGGCCGAGCCGGAGCGGGTGGAGTGGCGCCTCGACCCCGCGGCCCGCGTCGTGCTCGCCGACCCCGGCCTGCTCGACCGCGTGCTCGGCAACCTCGTCGAGAATGCGCTGCGCCACCAGCCGGTGCCGGGGCGGGTGCGGGTCACCACGAGCGGTATCGGGGAGCGCACCGAGGTGCGTGTCGTCGACACCGGCCCCGGCGTGCCCGACGAGGAGCGGGATCGCATCTTCCTGCCGTTCCAGCGCCACGGCGACACCGCCCCGGAGGGTGACGGGGTGGGGCTGGGCCTGGCCGTGGCGCGTGGTCTCGCGGAGGCCATGGGGGGTCGAGTGCTCGCCGAGGACACGCCGGGCGGGGGCTTGACGATGGTCGTCGAGTTGCCGAGTTCGCCTGTGGTGGAGGTGGTCCGGTGAGCCAGCGCGTTCTCGTGGTCGACGACGACGCGACCATCCGGCGCACGCTGCGCATCAACCTGCGGGCCCGCGGCTACGACGTCGAGGAGGTCGGCACCGGTGCCGACGCGCTCGAGACCGTCGCCGATGCGCCGCCCGACCTGATCGTCCTCGACCTCGGGCTGCCCGACGTGGACGGGGTCGAGGTGCTGCGCCGCATCCGGGCGACGTCGCGGCTGCCGGTGGTGGTGCTCTCTGCCCGGCACGAGTCCGACGACAAGGTCGAGGCACTCGACGAGGGCGCCGACGACTACGTCACCAAGCCCTTCGGCATGGACGAGCTGATGGCGCGGGTGCGGTCGGCGCTGCGGCG
>JBOFLR010000676.1:0-1905 GCA_051657965.1 Dermatophilaceae bacterium | reverse complement strand
GCCCTCGTCGACGACGAGGATCTGGTCGGCGTGACGCACCGTCGACAGCCGGTGCGCGATGACGAGTGCGGTGCGGTCGCGCAGCGCGTTGTCGAGTGCCGCCTGCAGCGCCTGCTCGCTCTCGCTGTCGAGGTGGGCGGTGGCCTCGTCGAGGACGATCAGACCGGGGCCCTTGAGCAGCAGTCGGGCGATGGCGAGCCGTTGCTTCTCGCCGCCGGACAGGCGGTGGCCACGGTCGCCGACCACGGTGTCGAGCCCGGCGGGGAGCGACTCGACGAGCGGCCACACCTGGGCGGCTCTCAGTGCCTCGGCCATCTCGGCCTCGGTGGCCTCGGGTCTGGCGTACCGCAGGTTCGCCCGGATGGTGTCGTGGAACAGGTGTGCCTCCTGGGTCACCACGCCGACGGCGTCGTGCAGCGACTCCAGGGTGACCTCGCGGATGTCGGCACCGTTGACCCGCACCACACCGGACGCGGGGTCGTAGAGCCGCGCGACCAGCCCCGTGATGGTCGTCTTGCCGGCGCCGCTGGGCCCGACGAGCGCGACCAGGGTGCCCGGCTCGACGGAGAAGGAGACGTCGCGCAGCACCGGGCCGCCGCCCCGCCGGTCACCGACCGCCACCGACTCCAGCGACGCCAGCGACACCTCGTCGGCCGACGGGTACGCGAACGACACGTTCTCGACATCCACCCGCACCGGGCCGGCGGGCACCGGCCCGGCATCCGGCGCCTCCGAGACGAGCGGTTCGAGGTCGAGCACCTCGAAGACCCGCTCGAACGACACCAGCGCGGTCATGATGTCGACCCGCACGTTGGAGATGGCGGTGAGCGGGCCGTACAGGCGGGCGAGCAGCGCCGCGAGGGCGAGCAGGGTTCCCACCGTGAGCGTGCCCTCGACGGCGAGCACGCCACCGATGCCGTACACCATCGCCGTCGCGAGCGACGCGACGAGCGTGAGCACCACGAAGAACACCGACCGGTTCATGGCGATGCGCACCCCGATGTCGCGCACCTGGGCGGCGCGCGCGGCGTATTCGGCGTCCTCGGTGGCGGGGCGGCCGAACAGCTTGACCAGCAGCGCTCCGGCGACGTTGAACCGCTCGTTCATCCGGGTGCCGACGTCGGCGTTGAGGCTCATCTGCTGGTGCGTGAGCGCCGCGAGCCGCTTGCCCATCGCTCGTGCCGGGAGCAGGAAGACCGGGACCAGCGCGAGCGCGCCGAGGGTGAGCGGCCAGGACAGCAGCAGCATCGCACCGACGATCAGCACGAGCGACACCGCGTTGCTGACCACGCTCGACAGCACCGACGTGAACGCCTGCTGGGCGCCGATGACGTCACTGCCGAGCCGGGTGACGAGCGCACCGGTCTGCGCCCGGGTGAAGAAGGCCACCGGCTGGCGGAGCACGTGCGAGAAGACCTGGGTGCGGAGGTCGTAGATGAGCCCCTCCCCGATCCGCGCCGAGAACCAGCGCTGCACCAAGGTCAGCAGGGCGCTCGCCACCGCGATCAGCGCTACCAGCACCGCGAGCCGGATGACGACGCCCCGGTCCCGCGGGATGACGCCGTCGTCGACGAGGGCCTTGAGCAGCAACGGCGTCGCGACGACCAGCGACGCCTCGACGACGACGAGCGCGAGGAACGCCGCGATCTGGCGCCGGAACGGCCGGGCGTACCCCATGACGCGTCTCGTCGTGCCGGGTCGCAGACCCTGCTCGGCGACGCTGGAGTCTTGGGACAGGCTCCGCATCGCCATCCAGCCGTTCATGCTCACGCGTCATGCTCCCGTCGTCGTCCCCACGACTCAACCACGGACCCCCGACGGTCTGTTCCGCCGCGACCCCGCAGGCGGTGCGCGCGCCGTGGAGGGGGGCCGGCACTTATGCGGCGCGCGGTCGTCATTCGAGGA
>JBOFLR010000675.1:0-1834 GCA_051657965.1 Dermatophilaceae bacterium | reverse complement strand
CTTCGAGCGCGGCGGCGGCATCCACTGCATCACCCAGCAGCAGCCGGCCACCTGACGGGGGTCGTCACCGTTGCGGCAGCCCGGCCGGATGGAGGCTCGGCCACGGGTACGACCTCGCCGTGGTCATCGCCGGGCCGCTGGTCAGGTCACGGTGTCAGGACGTGGACGTGGCGCCGGTCGGACGGAGCGAGCGATGCGGGGATACGGGCGTCGAAGGTCGCGAGCACGAGCCCTGCGGACGCTGCGAGGTTGACCAGGTGGACATCGGTCACCTGCTGGTGACCGGTCACGACCGAGGTGTCGATCGACGCGTCGACGAGCGAGACGTCGTCGGCGACGAAGCGCCACCGCGGGTCCGTCCTCATCCCGCGCAACGTGGCCCACACCTGCGGCGCGGCGAACGCGTTCGGGACGACCCGAGGGTCGACGAGAAGCCGCACGAGGGCTGCCTCGGTCACCGGACACGTGGCCCACGTACTGCGGTGCGACCGCAACGCCGTATGCGCCGCGTCATGGTGCAGGTGGGTCTGCAGCGCGAGGGCGACCAGGACGTTCACGTCGCACAGCCATCCGGGAGCTGCGGGCTCAGACGTCACGGTGGGCGGCGACCAGCTCGTCGGTGACGATGTGACCGGTCGAGTCCACGAGCACCGGGAAGGGGGTGCCCTCGATGTCGACACGAGTCGATGCGGTGGGCGCGACCAGGCCACGACGCGCCAGTTCGGAGATCGCCGCGCCGAGCGACATCCGGCCGGTGCGAGCCAGTGAACGCGCAGCGGCGAGCACGGTGTCGTCGATGTCGACCGTCGTCCGCATCACCGCACCATAACATCACCGCATAGTAGGCGAGGTCATCGTGCCACGTCGACGAGACGCCTGCGGGGCAGATGGTCGGTCAGAACGCCACGGACCCCAAGAGCGCGTAAGCGAGCACGAACGCTGCGGCCACCAGCATGAGGGCCACGACCCCGGCGCAGACGACCCGCGCCGGCGCTGGCCGGCGCCGCACGACGGTGACCATCAGCGCCATCCCGAGGACGCCCACGACGGTCCAGTAGACCCAGCTCGTCGTCTCGCCGATCAGCGTCAGACCGCTCGTGGCCTCCCCCACGCAGATGCCTGCGAGCAGTGCCGCCGCCGCATGTGCACGCCACGACATGCGGTGCAGCCACCCGGCGGCGGCACCGACGAAGGGGCCGACGATCACTCCGATCACTCCGAAGAACACAGGGTTGTAGTAGAGGCCACGCAGGTCGGAGGCGGCCGTGTAGCCGAGGACGAGAGCGACGAAGCTCGCCGCCCCGGCGACGCTCGACCACGGCAGGTCGATGTGCGCGGCGTAGACGAGGGCAACGGTCACGATCGTCCAGCCACTCGAAGAGTTCGCGAACGAACTGAGCGCGTACGGCAGGAAGCCCTGCGCCCACGACGTCGCCGCCCCTACGAGGAACGACGCCACGACGATCGCGGCGACGCGCCAGACGACCCCCGCGGGCAAGGAGCGGTGCAGCACGGCGGTACCTGGGTTCGACTGGTTCACGCGGACAGTGAAGCAGGGCCCCGCGGCGTGTCTGGGCGAGCACCCGGTGGAGGGTTCGAGCCCTTCCGATGTCGGCACTGGATGAGAGGGTGGTGACCAGCATGGATGACGTCCTCGACCGGTTCTCGCCGGCCACCTCCGCCTGGTTCCGGGCCAGCTTCAGCGCGCCGACCCAGGCCCAGGCCGGCGCCTGGGCGGCGATCGGCAGCGGCCACCACGCCCTCGTCGTCGCGCCGACCGGCTCCGGCAAGACGCTCAGCGCCTTCCTCCACGCGCTCGACCGGGTCGCCTCCA
>JBOFLR010000674.1:0-4294 GCA_051657965.1 Dermatophilaceae bacterium | reverse complement strand
GCGTCATCCGGACGGTGACGACGAGGTCGAGCGGTCGGTCGCCGACCGGCAGCGGGTCGCCCGACCAGGCGACGCCCATCCGCTTCATGACGAACTGGTCGTCCAGTGCGGCGAGCCCGGCCCGGTGCATCCCGGCGATGGTGGCCTGCCGGAACGTCTCAGCACCGAGGAGGAGGCAATACGTGTCGTCTGCGGTGTCGAAGTACGGGTGCTGGCGCGGCCATTGCGCCGCGGCCCGGATCGTGTGGTCCTCCTCGCAGGCCAGGTCGGTGATGAACACCTCCGACAAGCTCCGGCGATGTACCAGCGCGCGGTCGACGGTGCGCGAGTAGTCGAGTCGCGCGGTCGCGGCCTTCACGGTGTCCATCCGGTGTCCCCTCTCCGTGCTGTTCGTGTCGGCTGGTCGGCGGCCGCACCACCCGCCGAGGTGGTCCATCTAGTCCCCGGGTGGCCCTGTCACTCCTTCCGGGCACCGCACGGTCCGGACGGTGACGGTCGTGTCGACCCGGTACACGCGGCAGGCCAGTCCCCATGCCTCGACCTCGAACGTCTTCTCGTACCAGTGGTAGTAGACGGTGACCGACAACTCGTCGCCACTCGCCTCCGTGACGAGCCAGCTCGTGCTGGCCGTGCCTGCGGGAAGCGTCTCGTCCGGGCTCTCCACCCACCGACGCACCGCGGCGAAGCGTTCCGGTGCCGGGACCGCCGCGGCCACCTGCGTGAACTGGTCCAGCAGTACTCGATCGGCGAAGATCGCGGCTTCACGGTCGGCATCGTCTTGGACTCCCGCGCTGAAGCACCCGGCTGTCATCAGCGCGCACAGACCTGTGACCACGGACGCTCGGAGACTACGGACCACGATGCGCGAACCCATCAGCGGTAGTACCAGCCGACCAGGCCATCCTGCGTCCCGGGCGAGGGCTCGGTGCCCTCCGGGCACTCCACCGCCCGGACCGTCACCGTGGCGTCCACCCGGTACACCCGGCAGGCGACCCCCCACGCCTGCTCCGCCGAGAAGGAGGTGTTCTCCCAGTTGTAGTACACCGTGACCGCCACCTCATCGGCGCCGGCCTCGCCGACGAGCCATGCTGCGCCGGCCGTGCCGGCCAGATATGACTCGTCGGGGTTCTTGAGCCAGCTGTATACCGCCGCGACGCGTTCCTCCGGTGGCACCCCCTCCGCTGCCCTGGTCACCTGCCGCAGCAGCGACGTATCGGCGAACCCCGCGGCCTCCCGGTCCGCGTCCTGTTGCAGGCCCGGCCGCTCACACCCCGCCGTTAGCATCGCGCAGAGACCCAAGGCAACCAACACACGAGGCGTCCTGGTCGCCGGCGTCACGACCTTGCGCGTCATCATCGCCGGTAGTACCACCCGACGAGGCCGTCCTGGGTCCCGGGCGAGGGCTCGGTGCCCTCGGGGCACTCGACCGCCCGGACCGTCACCGTGGTGTCGACCCGGTACACGCGGCAGGCCACCCCCCACGCCTGCGCAGCCGAGAAGGACTTGTCCTCCCAGTTGTAGTAGACAGTGATCGACAGCTCGTTCGCACTGATCTCCCGGACGATCCAGCTCCAGTCGGAGAGGCCGACGACAAGAAACTCCTCGTCCGGGCTCTCGAGCCATCGTCGCACCGCAGTGAGGCGTTCCTCTGCCGGGATCGCGTCGGTCGCCTCAGTGACCCCCCGCAGCAAGGTGCTGTCAGCGAACCCTGCGGCCTCCCGGTCCGCGCCGTCCTGCACTCCCGCGCCGAAGCATCCGGCCGTCAGCAGGGCACTTGCCACCGGCACTACCCATCGCATCCGCCTCATCGGCGTCGCTGCCGACGGAAGGCGAGCGCACGCCTGCGCCGCGCCGGGTCGAAGGCATCGACGTCCCCGGCGCCGCCGGCGACGTCCATCCGGTTCACCTGGTCGAGATCGCGGGCGAGCCGGCCGACGGCGGCCGACGAAGGCGGGGTCGTGACGTAGAGGAGTCCCTGGTCGGGCACGTCGAGGTGCCCGCCCCACCCGAGCACACCGCCGGCCTCCGCGACGACGTCCTCGAGCACCACGACCTCGTGCTGGAAGAGGTTGCCGCTGGTTCCTCGGGGGAAGGAGCCCGGCCGGAGGTGGACGGCGGTGCCCGACAGCAGGTTCGAGCGCTCGGCCGACGCCACCCGCCGGTCGGTGACCAGCCCGACCACATCACCGGGCCGTAGCTCGTCGAGCTCGTAGCCGACCCGGCGCACCGCGTGCAGCAGCACCGCCGCCGGATCCCCCGTCGTGAGCACCACGGTGAGGTCGGTGCCCTCGATGCGATGCTCGACGCTCGGACCACCGATCCGCCATCCGTTCGCGCTCGTGGCCCCGGCCCACCGGCTGGGCGGTGCGGTCGGGGTTGCGGCGGTGGCGGGCGGCGCGGCGGCCAGCGCCACCGCGCCGACCCCACCCAGGAGCAGGCGCCGGGACAGCTCGTTCGTCTCGCTCATCGCTCGTCGATCCTCTCAGCCGATGGAAGCAAGGTTCTGGAGGGTCTCTGCGAACCCGGTGAGGAACGGGTCGAGATCCGCGGCCGACAACTCTCGAGGCAGCACGACGAGCGGGCTGGAGGCACCGATGATCGCCAGGTCGCGCAGGTTGTCGAGGCCGTCGTCGGTGCCGACGTCGACGAGCATCGTGCGCGCGGCTGCGGTCGCCGTCGCCACCGACGAGCCGAACCGGCCGGCGAAGAAGCGCCGGAACCGCGTGGTGTGCCCCGTGCCGGTGAGGTGGCTGCGGAACGCGGTGTGGAAGGCGGCGCCGCCGCGGCAGGCCGTGCCCAGGAGGTAGCCGTCGACGTCCTCGACCATGTCGGTGAAGCCGTACGACGAGACGACCCCGCGCTTGGCCAGCCGGTCCATGCAGAACGCGTACCCCGAGGCGTAGCTGCTCCGGTTGTTGCGCCAGTCGGCGTAAAAGGAGGACAGGTCGCCGCCCCAGCCGCCGAAGTCCCCCCGGGTGACGGCGCCACCAGTTCCCGAGCCCTTGAGCAGCACCGCGTTCGCCGTGGCCGCGAGGTGGTCCACGTAGATCTCGTCGCCGTACGACGGATCGTCAAAGATGATGTTCGCTCGTCTGGCGTCGCGGAACTTCGCCTCCGCGTGGTCGATCCAGTTCTGGTCCCAGAACCCGAGAAGGACCTCCCAGCCCCGGTACAGCGTGGTGTATCTCGGCGACCGGAGGTACTCCAGCGTCCGCAGCGTCGGGTCGGCCCCGCCGTATGCCACCGCCTCGGCGTACACCTGGTCGACGAAGGCGAGCAGCGCGGCCACCGTCGACGGCGTGGTGCCGCCCACCCCGCTGCGGCCCACGCCGGGATCGACCGAGGTGCGGTGCACGACGCGGTCGAGGTCGATGGTGCGGCCGCCGCCGGTGAACTCGATCTCCTTGATCTGGTTGAAGGCCCAGTTGAACGGCAGGGGAAACCCGAGGTTGCCGGAGAAGCCCCACGACATCCCGGACACGAACGAGCTGACGACCAGCGTCTCCTCGGACACCCGGGTGCAGACGTTGCGTGAGCCGTAGACCCCGGCGAGGTACTTGCGCCCCCGCGTCGACAGCGCCGCCTGGACCCCGCGGAAGTACGGGATGACGTTGCTCGAGACCTCCTCGTCGGTGGCGTCGTAGTCGACGGCGAAGTAGACGACCGCGCCCGGGTTGAAGCGGTAGTGCACCATCCGGTCGTGAGCCCGGGTGCCGTGGTCGTACCCGTTCTCGTAGGTGAAGTCCGCGAGGCGGCGGGCGTTGTACTGCCAGATCGGGAAGACCTTCATCCCACCGTCGAAGATCGCGTCGAGCTCGCCGTCCTTGATCTCCTTGTCCAGGGTGCTCGAGGCCTCCTCGTCGAGGTACCGGCCGACCACCTTGTACCCGCTCGCGAGGAGTGCGGCCGCGAGGTCCCGGGTGATGGTGAACCGGGTGTCGGAGGCGCCGGCCGGCCGGTCGGGGTCGCCCATCGACACCAGCAGCTGGCACCACGTGGCGTAGTCGGCTCGTCCGTTCTCCGCGAGCAGGCTGAACCGCTGGAAATAGCGGAGGTACTCGGCGAGCGGGGCGTCGAAGGTCTCCTTGAAAACCGTGCGTGCCGTCGTCTCACGCGCCGGTACGGCGCCGTTGAAGACGCACGCCGCCGAGAGCAGCTGGACGAAGAGGCCGGTGGCACCCTGCTGCAGCGGGTGGTCGCGCAGGCCCTGCTGGGTGGCCGGCCCGAAGTTGCCGTTGACCTGGCTGTCGGGGATGCCGAACGCCGACTGGAGGGCCTTCATCAGCGCCTTCTG
>JBOFLR010000673.1:0-1695 GCA_051657965.1 Dermatophilaceae bacterium | reverse complement strand
ACGATGCCGCCCTACGTGACCGATGACGACGACCTCGCCCTCGTCACGAACGCCATGACGGATGCCGTGGCACGGGTTCACGGCTGAGCCGCCGGCCCTTGCGTTGCCCTCGGGCCGACCTCGTCCGGTCCAGACGGTGGTTCCGCATCGCCGACCCGCCCTCAGCGAGAGGCGAGATCGGCGAGGCAGCGGCCGAGCACGGCTACCCCCTCCTCGATCTCGGTCGCCGGTCGCGCGGCGTAGCCCAGCACCAGGCCGGGCGACCCCGGGTACACACGGTGCCAGGACAGCGGGTGCACCTTGACACCGGCTGCGAGCGCCGCGGCGGCGACCGCCAGGTCGTCCACGCCCGAGGGCAGGGTCACCGTGAGGTGCAGGCCGGCGGCGGCACCGTGCACCCGCGCTCCCGGGAGGTGCCGCGCCAGCGCCGCGACCATGGCGTCGCGCCGCTGTCGGTGGCGGCGACGCACTGCGCGCAGATGCCGTTCGAGTCTGCCGTCGCGCATCAGCTCGGCGAGCACCAGTTGTGGGAGAACGGCATTGCCGAGGTCGGTCGCCCGCTTGGCGTCGACCAGGTCCTCACGCAGGTCCGGCGGGGCCACCATCCAGCCGAGACGCATCGCCGGGGCCAGCACCTTCGAGACGCTGCCGGTGTAGCAGACCCGGTCGGGAGCGAGGGCGTGCAGTGCCGGCACCGGGGCACGGTCGTAGCGGTGTTCGGCGTCGTAGTCGTCCTCGATGGCGAGCCCGCCGGCATGCAGCCAGGCGGCGAGCGCGCGGCGGCGTGCACCGGACAGCACCACTCCGGTCGGGAACTGGTGCGCCGGGGTCACCAGCACGGCCTCGGCGCCGCTGGACGCGAGCGCGCCGACGTCGAGACCGTCGGCATCCACGGGCACCGGCGTCACCGGCATCCCCCAGGTCTCCATCTGCTGACGTGCGCCGAGCGAGCCCGGGTCCTCGACGGCGAGCTCGCGCACACCCCGGGTGACCAGCACCTGGGCGAGCAGGGCGAGGGCCTGGGCAACGCCCGCGACGACGAGCACGTCCGCGGCGTCGACCCGCAGCCCCCGATATCGGGCCAGCCATGCGGCCACCTCGGCGCGCAGGGCCGGCGCGCCCCGCGGATCGCCGTAGCCGAGGTCGTCGGCCGGCGCGTCGCGGAGCACCGTCCGCTCGGCGCGCAGCCAGTCGGCCCGCGGGAACGCCCCGAGGTCGGGAACGCCGGGGGTGAGGTCGGTCCGCGCCGGTGCCGCCCGCAGCGCCTCGAACACCGCGGGGTCGCCCCGCTCGAATCGCATCCCGGCGGGGCCCCTCCGCCTGCTCTCGGATGCCGCCGCGCTCGCGGCAGCAGGTCGTTCGGCGTCGCGAGCGGCCGGCCGGCCGGCCGCTGTCCGTCCGGCGTCGCGGGCGATCGACCGGCCGGCACCGCTCCCGGCACCCTTCGCGGCATCCTGGTGGGGCGACGTGGTCGGGTGCGCCGCGAGCGTGTCGAGCACCATCGTGCCGGCTCGTCCCCGGCCGGTCACGATGCCATCCTCGGCCAGCCGGCGATATGCCTCGGTGACCACCCCTCGGCTCAGTCCGAGGTCACCCGCCAGCGCCCGGCTGGCTGGGAGCCGCGCGCCCGTCGGCAACCGGCCGTCGACCACGGCGCCACGGATCTGGTCGACGAGCCAGGTGGTGCGCCCTCCC
>JBOFLR010000672.1:0-2548 GCA_051657965.1 Dermatophilaceae bacterium | reverse complement strand
CGCGCGATGCGCCGGTGCGGTGCTCGGAGCATGATGGCTGGCGTGCTGAGAGTCCGACGCGCCGATGGCCGTGCCGCGCCGCAGTGGGGACTGCTCGCCGAACGAGCCGTCGCGGCGATCTTCGGCGTCGCGTCGCTCCCGGCGCTCTGGGGGGTCCACACCCGCAACGGAATCGACCTCGACACCGGCTGGTCGGCGCCGGCACCGCTGCCGTTCCTCCCCGCCGTCATCGTCATGACCGTTGCACTGTGGTGGCGCCGGAGCCACCCGGTGGCGGTCGCTCTCGTCGTCTGCACGGGGTTCTGCGTGCTGAAGGCGACAGGGACCGGCCAGGTGCCCGTCGACTTCTCCGTGCTGCTCGCCATGGAAGGACTCGGCTGCTACGCCGCACGCCACCGGGCAGCTGCCGGAGCCGCTGGCGGGGTCCTCGTCGTCCTACCACTCGCGGTACGCACCGAGTGGCTAGATGGGAAGGGACCGTGGGAGCGGGTCCTGCTCCCCGCCTCGGTGGTGCTGATCCTCGTCGCCGTTCCGATGGCGGTGGGTGTCGTCCGGCGGCGCACCAGACTGCGGCTGGAGGAACTCGAACGGCAGGCCGGCGATCCCCCGGCACCACCGAAGAGCGACACCCCGGCATCCGAGTCGACGAGCCGGCTCGACGCGTTGACCCCGCGCGAGCACGAGGTGCTCGCCATGGTGGCGACCGGCTCGACCAACGGCGAGATCGCCGCCGCCTTCGGCATCAGCATCGAGACGGTCAAGACCCACGTCACCCGGGTGCTCACCAAGCTGGCCGTGCGCAACCGCACCGAGGCGGCGCTCCTCGCCCGCCGGTACGGCATCCGCGACGCTCGGGTCACCCCATCGGGTGACGGCAAGTGAGCACTTTCGCGTGACGACCTGCCGCGGCTCTCGGCCCTAGCGTCGCGGCACGTGAGAACCGACACCAGACAGCCGACCCACACCAGACGCCACCCACGACCGAGACGAGCCGGAACGGCCGCAGCGACGGCCGTCACGAGCCTCGCCCTGGCGATCGCCGCACCGGCGGCTCAGGCCCGGCCCGCCGCCGAACCGGCGGAGTCGTCCGAGCGGCCCCGGTACACCACGACGTCGTGCTTCACCCCGCTCCCGGAGAACCTCGTCGAGGGCCGGGACGTGCGCTGCGGCCGGGTGAGCGTGCCGGCGCGGTACGACCGGCCCGGCGCCGGCACGCTCGACGTCGCCGTCGCCGTGCTGGTGGCCCGTGAGGAACCCGTCAAGGCCGACCCGGTGATGCTGCTCGGCGGCGGCCCAGGCGACGACATCATCTCTTTCCTCCCCGCGCTGATGGACCCGTCGGTCGCCGAGACCCCGCTCGCCGCGGACCGGGACATCGTGCTGGTGAACCAGCGCGGCACGTTCTACGGGCAGCCCGAACTGCGGTGCCCGGCCCTCGCCCAGGAGCAGGCCCGCGTGGACCTGCCGTCGGCGGTCACCCAGGACCGGATGGTGGCTGCGAGCCGTGAGTGCCGGCGCGACCTGCGACGGGACGGCGTGGACCCCAACCTTTACACGACGGTGAACAACGCCCGCGACCTCGACCGGGTGCGCCGAGCGCTGGGGTACGAGCAGGTCAACGTCTTCGGCACGTCCTACGGCACCAAGCTGACCCTCGAGGCCGCCCGCCAGGGCGACCCGTCGTGGATCCGAACGATGGTGCTGTCCTCGCCGGTGCCGACCCAGATGAACCTGGTCGAGGCGACTCCGGCGTCGTTCCAGTCCAGCCTCGAGGAGCTGTTCACGAGCTGCGCCGTCGAGCCGTCGTGTGCACGGAACGGCGACCTCCGGCTGGCCCTGGACCGGGCGTCATCCCGGCTGCGGGACCAGCCGCACCGGGTGACGGCCACCGTCGGCGAGCGGTCGGGCATCGTGCATCTCGACGCCCCGCGCCTGGCCGGCTTCCTCTTCGCGGCGCTGTACGACCCGGCCGGAGTGAAGGTGCTGCCCGGCATCATCGCCGCCGCCGGCCGTGGGGATGACGGGCCGCTCGCCGAGGCGGTGCTCTCGATCACCGACCCGACCAGCACCCAGGCGGAGGGGATGCAGGCCGCGACCTGGTGCGCCGACTTCATCGGGCGCACCGACCGCGACGCCCTCGCCGCGGCCGGCCGCGCGCCCGGCATCAGCCGCACCGCCGGAATTGACCTCCAGGCCAGCACGATCGGGGTGCTGTTCGGGCCGCGAGCCGTCGACTACTGCCGCGGCTGGACGCCCGCACCGGTGGGCGTGGCGAGCGAGGAACCGGTGCGCAGCGCCATACCGGCCCTGGTCACCACCGGGCAGTACGACCCGGCCACCCCGCCGTGGCTGGGCGTCGAGACGGTCCGCACGCTGACCCGGAGCCACCTGGTCGACCTGCCCGGTCAGGGCCACTCGCCGCTGCTGAAGAGCCCGGCCTGCTGGCCGACCATGCTGCAGGAGTTCCTCGACGACCCGGAGCAGCGCCCGGACGCCACCTGTATCGCGGTGACGCGGAACGAGTCATGACCGGCCGCCGGATCCGCCT
>JBOFLR010000671.1:0-4644 GCA_051657965.1 Dermatophilaceae bacterium | reverse complement strand
ATCAGGGCTGTCGAGAAGATCTCGAGGCGCCGGAGCAAGCCACCGCTCCGGCCCGCAGACATCTTGGAGATCTTGAGTCACCGCCATGGCATGAGTGCTGCCGTGGAGGTCCTTGCCGGTCAACTCGGACCGTGACCGTCGACCGTCATCCATCCGGTTCCTGCGGACGACTCGCTGGTCGGGAGCCGGTCGGTGAGTGATCACGCACCCGGTTGTCGCGGATGACGCGCAGCGCCGACACGTGCCTGCGTCACTCGCGATCGGCGACCGAGCAGGCACCGAGAACCGTGCCGAACGTTCGAACTATCGGTAGGCGCTGGCTTGTTGGTCGAACAGGGTGGCGTATCGTCCGCGGCGGCTGAGGAGCTGGTCGTGGGTGCCGTGCTCGATGATCCGTCCGTCGGAGACGACGACGATCGTGTCGGCCAGTCGGACGGTGGAGAAGCGGTGCGAGACCAGCACCGTGATGCCGCCATTGGTGGCGGCGAGCTGTGAGGCGGTGCGGGCGTACTGCTCGTACAGCGCGTGTTCGGCCTCGGGGTCGAGTGCCGAGGTAGGTTCGTCGAGCAGCATGAGCAGGGGCTGAGTGCGCATGAACGCCCGGGCGAGGGCGAGCCGCTGCCACTGGCCGCCGGACAGGCCCGCACCACCGGTGAAGCTGGCCCCCAGCTGGGTCCGCAACCCGTCGGCCAGGCCGGCGATGAGGCCGTCGGCCTGGCCTGCCGCCACGGCGGCCTTCACTCGCTCCGGAGCGTCGAGGGCGGTGAGGTCGCCGATCCCGACTGACTCGCCCGCGGTGAACTCCCATCGGGCGAAGTCCTGGAAGCCGGCCGACACCCGGGACCGCCACCGCTGCGGGTCGAGATCGCGCAGCGGGGTCCCGTCGACGAGGATCTCTCCGGCGGTGGGGTCGTAGAGCCGAGCGAGGAGCTTGACGATCGTCGACTTGCCCGCCCCGTTGTCGCCGACCAACGCCACGGTGCTGCCCGCTGGGAGCCTCAGGTCGACATCGTGCAGTGCCGGCGTCGCCGTGCGGCCCTCGACGGCATCGCCGTACTCCGCTGGGTCGTCAGCGGTCGGCGCATCGACGGCCGGAGAGCTCGAGGTCAGTGATCGCGCCGACGGGTAGTCGAACCCGACGCCACGGAACTCGATGCCGTGGACGAGCCGTGTCGGCGGAATCCCTCGACTCGACGACCAGGAGTGCTTCGCGGCGTATTCGCGAAGCCAGAGGTACCGCTCGAAGGTGTCCCATACGTCCGCCACCTGTCGCGAGTTCGAGACCAGCAGCGCTGCTGTCCCTGCCACCTGTGGTGCGATCAGCACGAGGAGCACCAGATCGCCGGCGCTGGACTCGCCGGACAGCAGTCGAGATACCACCCAGGTCACCGCGCCCGCGTATGCCAGGAGGAACACCAGCCATGCCAGCGCAGTGTGGCCGGCCCACCGCAACGTGGCTCGGCGGTACCGCCAGTACCGCAGCATCATCGTCCCGCTGGCGACCCGCAACAGGGTCGGCGCCAGCCCGAAGCAGCGCACCTCGACCGCAGGACCGGGCTGGGCCAATGCGTCGACCGCGGCCGTCCCGAGTCGGCGCAAGTGCTCGTGGTTGTTGATCAAGGTGCGCTGCGCCTGTTTGCCGCGAGCGTCCACCACCGCGACCATCGCCGCCGATGTCACCAACCCGATCAGCAGTGGGTGCACCGACGCGAGCAGGCCCACCACGGTGACCATCGAGGTGACTGCCGAGATGACCTCCAGCAGCTTCGCGACCGCCGCCAGACGACGGCGCTGATTCTCCACCAGCGACACCCGGTCGGCGAGCTCGCGATCCTCGTGGTGAGCCAGTGACGGGATGGAGGTGGTCAACCGCAGCAGGTCGTCCTCCACGTGGAGGAACACCCGATCACCGAGGGTGTCACCCAGCGGAGCGGCGACGCCCCTCGCCGCCGTGGTGACGGTGAGGCTGATCACCAGCAGGATCACCCCTGCCACGGGGTCGGCGTCGCGAGCGATGGCGTCGACGATCCATGTCACGCCCAGCATCGTCAGAGGCGCGAGCGCGGCGGCCGATATCACCACCAGCCCCATCAGCACGGCCGACCCCGGCGCGGCGCGCAGTGCCGTCTGCAGCCACAGTGACAGAACTCGCAGCGTGCGCCTCACCGGGCGTCCTCCTCCGCTGCCGCATACCGTGCGGCCTGCAGCAGGAACAGCCCCCGGTAGATACCGTCGTCGGTGTCCATCAGTTCGTCATGACTGCCCGACTCGACGATCCGTCCGCCGTCGAGCACGTGGATGTGGGTGACCGGCCGCACCACCGAGAACCGGTGCGAGATGATCAACGAGGTCGTGGCGCGTGCGACGTGGAGATACCCGGTCACCAACCGGCTCTCCGACTCCACATCCAGCGCTGCCGCCGGCTCGTCGAGGATCAGCACCCTCGCCCCGGCATCCACGGCCCGCAGCGCCCGCGCCAACCCGACGCGCTGCCACTCGCCGCCACTGAGATCGGTGCCGCCGGGCATCGTCGCGTCCAACGGCGTTGCCCATCGTCGGTCCATATCGGCGACGAGGTCGGCGATGCCGGCCCGTCGCGCCACCCGATCCAGAGTCGTGGTGTCGGGGTAGTGGTCGGTCTCGATCATCCCCGACCACACCTCACCAGAACCCAGTTCGACGTTGTCCCCGATGCTCAGCGGAAGCCGCAGGAAGTCCTGACCGACCGGCGCGATCCGGCGCTGCCAGTGGGCTCGCTGCTCCCGATCGAAGCTCGCGGTGGAGTCGCCGTCGATCAGGATGCGTCCGGATGTCGGCAGGTAGGCGGCGGCGATCAGCTTCACCAGGGTCGACTTACCGGCACCGTTCACCCCCACCAGGGCGCTCGCCTGACCGGCGGGCAACACCAGGTCGACGCCGTCCACCACCGGCTCCGCCCGGCCCGGGTAGGTGAACGTGACGTCCTCGAACACGATCTCCGGAGCGTCGCCGCCCGGTGGAGGGACTTCATGGCGCTGTGCCACGGACTCCACCAGGGCGGTGCTGGACTGCGCGTGCGGGTTGACCACGACCGATGGAGTGGCGTCGGTGAGCTCCTCGGCGCGTGCGATGTCGTCGAGAGACCTCACGGCGGCGGCCGCACGGGCGACCAGCTCGATCGGCGACAGGTCGACGTTCACCACCGCCACGATCAGCGGCAGGGCCGCCGCCACCTGTGCAAGCGTCAGGCGCCCGGCGGTGAACTGGCCCACCGTCCAGACCACGACGACCAGCACCGCCGCGCTACCCAGCAGCGACCAGCCGAGGCCGATGACAGCGGAGTCCCGCCGCCGCCGCCAGAACGGACCCAGGCTCAGCTGCTGGTGATGCGCCACCCGGTGACGCAGGAAGCCGGAGAGCCCGAAGATCCGAGTCTCCTTGGCGCCCGGACCCATGCCCTGGGCGAAGGCGAACGCGGCGTGCTTCTGGTGCTCACCCTGACCGGAGAGGACCTCCATCTCGCTCAAGCCGCTGCGGCGCGCGTGCTCCGCCGTGAACAGCACCGGGAGGGCCACGACCAGCGGCACCCACCACGCCAGCATCACCCCGAGTGAGATCGACGCTCCCACCAGGACCACCGCCGGGCCGGGCAAGGCGCTGCACAGCGCGAGGTGGCCGAAGCTGATCTCCCAGAGGCGGGCACGCACCACCTGGATGACGCGCGAGGCCTCCTCATCCTCCAGCCGGCCGACATCCGGCTCGCTCGACAGTGTCCAGCCGATCCGCAGCTCGACCGCCTGTCGTACCAGCCCCTCCGCGATCGAGGCCCCCGCATCGGCGGCGACGCTGCCCAGACTCGACAGGACGAGCAGCCCCGACAGCGCCACCATGACGACGACGAACGCCGAGGACACCCCGTCCTCGACCATCGACGGCACCAGACCGACGGCGCGGCCGATGAACAACGGGATGACGAACCCACACGCGCCGACGAGCACACTGCAGCCGAGCATGACCACCGTCGGCCCCGGCGCGGCACGCCATCCCACTCGCGCCAACTCATTCATCGGATGACGCCGCCTCTCGGCAGGTAGCTGGCTGACACGGCAGGAGGCGCGCTCGCTCTCCGAGCGGATCGGTGCTCATCCTCGACCTGAGGACATGTCGGCCCCCTGCTCTCCTGGCGGCCCGCTTGCCGGGCTGGCAGTTGGCGGCCTGAATCGACTCTCTCACAAGCTCATCGGCACGTCGATTCGCTTGGGGCGGATGCTCGACCAGGTCACCTCGTGGTGTGCGGCCGGGTCGATCCACCGGCGTGGGCGACGAGCCAGGCGACGAGGGGTCGCACCTCGCGCCAGTCGGAACGGACCTGCTCGACCACGTCCGGGGTGTCGAGCCAGTCGGGCTCGCCATGCGAACGACGCACGACCAGGCGCCGGTGGCGCATCAGCTCCAGCCGCGGGTGGTCGGCCGGCACACCACGCGGCCGGGTGGCGAGCCGGTCCCCGCCGAGGGCCCACGCCGGCCCGCCCGCCATCCCAGTGCCGTCCGGCATCCCGGCTCCGCTGCCCACGAGGGTCTGCACGATGTTCTGCAGCGCCGCTCCGGTCGTGCCGTCGTCGACGGCGGCACGCAGCCGGGCCAGCATCCCCCGGTCGTCGGGGT
>JBOFLR010000670.1:0-5315 GCA_051657965.1 Dermatophilaceae bacterium | reverse complement strand
GGGAGGCGGGCACCCTCGATGTCGACCGACGGCAGCACACGGTCCAGCCAGGCCGGCAGCCCCCAGGCCCGCCGACCGAGCAGCGCGAGCAGCGCCGGGACCACCACCATGCGCACCAGGAAGGCATCGACCGCGACACCGACGGCGAGCGCGAAGCCGATGCTCTTGATCACCGGGTCGGAGGAGAGCAGGAAGCCGCCGAAGACCGCGATCATGATGAGGGCCGCGGCGGCGACGACCCGCCCGGAGTGGGCGAACCCGGCACGGATGGCGTCGAGCGGTGAGGCTCCGGCGGCGCGCTCCTCACGGATCCTGCCGACGAGGAACACCTGGTAGTCCATGGCGAGCCCGAAAAGGATGCCGACGACGAGCACCGGGAGGAAGTTGAGGATCGGGCCGACCGCGTCGACGCCGAGCTCCGGGGCGAGCCACCCCCACTGGAACACGGCAACCACCGCGCCGAGGGTGGCGCCGATGGTGAGCAGGAACCCGATGACCGCGACGACCGGGACCACCAGCGAGCGGAACACGACGACGAGCAGGAGCAGCGCCAGACCGACGACGACGGCGAGGAACCGAGGCAGGGCCTCGGTGAGCTTCTCGGTGATGTCGGCGTCGACGGCGGTCTGGCCGGTGACGGCCACGTCGGCCGGGAGGTCGCGCACGGCATCCCGGATGTCGGCGACCAGGGTGGCGGTGGCGTCGGACTGCGGGCCGCTCTCGGGGGTGACGGTCACCAGGGCGGCCGTGCCCGACTCGTTCGGTGTCGGGCCCGCGACATCGGCGACATCGGGCAGGCCCCGGACCGCCTCGGTGACCTCGCGCGAGGTGGAGGTGACCGTGGCGGCATCCGCGCCGTCGACGAGCACCACGAGCGGGCCGTTGACGCCCGGGCCGAACGCGTCGGCCACGAGGTCGTAGGCGCGGCGGTCACTGCGGTCGGTGGGCGCACTGGCCGGCCCGGGGAGGCCGAGCTGGAGCGAGCCGAGCGGGATGGCGACCGCGACGAGTGCGGCGCTGACCGCCAGGCCTACCTGTACCGGGCGCCGGACCACGAGCCCGGACCAGCGGCGGAACGGCTGGCCGGCGGCATCCACGCCGATGTCGCGCGGGTCCAGACGGCGGCCGGCGAGGGCGAGCACCGCCGGCAGCAGGGTCACCGCGACGAGGATCGCGACCGTGACGGTGCCAGCAGCTGCCAGGCCCATCGAGGTGAGGAACGGCACGCCGACCACGCCGAGCCCGGCGAGCGCGACCACGACGGTGCCGCCGGCGAAGACCACGGACGACCCGGAGGTTGCGGTCGCCAGGGCGATCGAGTCGGCCATCGGCATCCCGGAGCGGCGATGGTCACGATGCCTCGACACGATGAGCAGGGCGTAGTCGATTCCGACGGCGAGCCCGAGCATGAGAGCGAGCGTCGGTGTGGTCGAGGAGAGTTCGACCACACCGGACAGGGCACCGACCGCCGAGAGTCCGATGCCGACCCCGACCAGGGCGGTCAGCAGGGTCAATGCCGCGGCGAGGGCGCTGCGGAACACCAGGGTGAGGATGATGGCCGCGGCCAGGAAGCCGATGACCTCGGCCAGATGGCTCTCCTCCTGGACGGGGACGAACGCGTCGCCGCCGAGCTCGACGGTCAACCCGGCGGAGCGGGCCGGCTCGACCGCACGGTCGACGGCGTCCAGCGTGCCGTCGGGGAGGTCCTCGAACGGGGCGTCGAACTGGACCGTGGCCAGGCCGACCCGACCGTCGGAGGAGACCGTGCCGGCAGTGGCCGGGTCCACGACTGCGGTCACCCCGGGCAGGCTGCCGACGGCGACGGTGATGGCGCCCACGTCGTCGGCGACCGCCGGGTCGGCGAGGGTCGCGTCGTCCGGCACTCGGATGACGATCTGGCCGGTGACACCGCCGGACTGGGGGAACGCCGCGTCGAGGCGGTCGAGCGCGGCCAGCGACTCGGTGCCGGGGATCTCGAAGTCGTCGGTGGTCGGGCCGGACATCGTGACGCCGAGCCCGACGACGGCGGCGAGCACGGAGAGCCAGACGGCGAGCACGACACGGGCGTGACTGACGCACCAGGCGCCGAGGCGGAACAGCAGGTCGGCCATGGGCGGAACCTCTCGTCGATGGTGGGTGCGTGTCGGACGCACCGTCGAGCAGGACGACCATACGTGCACTACGGCAGTTTTGCATAGATGCATTTCTGCAAGGACTACGCTGCATCGATGCCCACCACCGCGGACGACCCTGGCGGCTCGCCCGACCCGACCCAGGTCGGCCACCGCGAGGGGAAGAAGGCGCGCACCCGGCAACGGATCCACGACGAGGCGATGCGGCTGTTCGCCGAACGGGGCTACAGCGCCACCACGGTCGCCGATATCGCCCGGGCGGCCGACATCGCACCCCGCACCTTCTTCGGGTACTTCCCCACCAAGGAGGCCCTGCTCTTCGAGCGGCTGGATGCACTCGTCGCACGGCTCGAGCAGGTGCTCGCCGACCGACCGCACGGCGGCACCGCGCTCGAGGAGCTGCAGTTCGCCATCCGCACCGAGTTCACCGACGACGCCTGGTGGGACGACCGGCACGACGCCGCGCTCACCGACGCGATAGCGGACACCGCGCGCGCGGCCACGTACGGACTCACCCTCGAAGCACGGATCACCGACGCCCTGGCCGCAGCAGTGGCCGACGACCTCGGCGTGGCCTCCACCGACTTCGCGCCACGAGTGGTCGCCGCCGCCACGTTGGCCGCCATGCAGCGGATCTCCAGCGGACGGCACGACCCGGAATCGGGAGGTGCGGCTCAGCTCGACCAGGTGATCGCCTTCGTCCGTGCGGGGGCGAGAGCGATCGGCATCCGCCTGCCGCACAGGCCGATCGAGCCGACCACGCCCGACGGATGACGCGGATCAGCGCTTTTGGGCGATCTGTGCGGCGTCGAGGGTGCCTGGCGCTTCCCAGCCTTGCTGGGGCGGATGACGCCGAGCGACGTCAACAGCAATGCGTCAGCTCGGTCACGACTTTGGCCGGCCCACTCGCGACGTCGCGCGGTGCGTGGAGCCGGTGCACCTCACCACACACGTCGTCGTGCCATCTCCTGGGCGACGGCGCGAGACTCGGCCAGATCGTGCGGATCCTGAGCCGCCTCGACCGACTCGCGGCGCATCTGCCCTCGCCGCCGCAGGCGAACCGAGTCGAGCAGGGCTTGGCGAATCGCCTCCGACGTCGTCGAGCCGTCTGCGGTGAGCTCGGCGAGGGCTCGCTCGCTCCGCGGATCGGTGCTGAAGGTGATCATCGCCATCGCACCATCATGCGGCAGCAGCTGGTCGTACCCGCTCGCCTCGACCCAGCGGACGACCCGGTCGCCACTGTTCCTTCGAGGTGACTGCGGCGCCGACATCGATCAAGGCCCAGGCCGGAGTCGACTGCGAGCGGCGAGGGTCGTGACGAACCGAGCAATGTCGGCCGGCTTCTCCTCGGCCATGAAGTGGCCGGCGTCGATGGGCTGGTAGGTGGCCTCGGGTGCCCAGGCGCGCCAGAGGGCGGCAGCGTCGAAGCCGAGCTGGGAGCCCCAGTCCTGGGAGATCACCGCGACCGGCATGGTGAGCTGGCGGCCGGCGGCTCGGTCCTGTCGGTCCATGTCGAGGTCGATGCCGGCGGTGGCGCGGTAGTCGGCGACGATGGACTCGACGGCGTCGGTGCTGCTGTCGATGTAGTGCTGGCGCACCGCCGGGGGCAGGGTGGTGCCGTCGGTGTCCCACGCGTCGAGGAACGAGGCGAAGAACTCCGCGGCGACGGCGGTGATCATCTTCTCCGGCAGGCCGGCCGGCTGGGCCATGAGGTACAGGTGCCAGGCGACCTTGGCGTCGGCGCCGTGCAGGACCTCCCAGGTGTCCAGCGTGGGCAGCACGTCGAGGATGCCGAGGTAGCGCACGGCGCCGGGGTGGTCCAGTCCGGCGCGGACCCCGACGAGCGCACCGCGGTCGTGGCCGACCACCCCGACGCTGTCGTAGCCGAGCGCCTCGGCGATGCACACGATGTCGGCGGCCATCGTCCGCTTGGAGTAGGTGTGCGGTCCCTGCTCGACCGGTTTGTCGCTGTCCCCGTAGCCGCGCAGGTCGGGCGCGATGACGGTGTGGCCCTCGATGAGCTCGCGCGCGACATCACGCCACATGTAGTGCGTCTGCGGGAACCCGTGCAGCAGGACCACCGGCGGGCCGGATCCGGCGACGGCGACGTTGAGGTCGACGCCGTCCGCACCGGGCAGTCTCCGGTAGTCGAACCCGTCGATGGTCAGCGAGCTCATGTGCGGTCCTTCCGGTCGGAGGCGATCGGGTCGGGTGTGGGCCGGCCGGAGAAGATGCCCGCCGGGAGCGGCTGCTTCGCCGGCGTCGTCGCTCGCAGAGCCGGCAGCAGGACCGCGTCGACAAGGGCCTCGAGGTAGTGGTCGTCCAGGGTCAGCCCGTTGACGCGGCGCAGCAGGATGGCCGCGCCGGTCACTTCCTCGAACGGGAACGGGTCCACGCCCGCGGGCAGCTCGCCGCGGCGGACGGCCGCGTCGATGACCTCGCGCGGCAGCCGGGCACCGGTTGGCCCGACGGATCGCTCGATCTCCTCGCACAGCTCAGGGTCCTCGAGGCCCGCCTGGAGCAGCAGGACCGCCATGCGACTGTCCGCCGACCGCAGAGCGCGCGTGAGCCGCTGACACAGCGCGATCAGGTCACCGCGCAGGCTGCCGGTGTCGATGACGCCCGGCCCGTCGCGACGTGCCGGACCCGCCCGCAACGAGGCGATCACCATCTCCCGTCTGGACTTCCACCGGCGGTACAGGGTCGCCTTCGAGGCACCCGCCCGACGGGCGACCTCCTCGAAAGTGACCCCGTCATAGCCGCGCTCGCCCAGCAGCGAGGTGACCACCTCGAGGATCTCGCCCTCACGGCGGTCGTCGCGAGGACGCCCGCCTCGACGGTCGGAACGCGATGGTGTGGTCACGTGCAGATCCAGTACGACACGTTTCGTACCGTATCAGCCGGCGACATGGCATAAGACGAGTTGCCGCTCATCCGGGCTCCGACTACTTCCCGCCCTTCCGGCGTGGGCCTCCCTGAGCCACTACCTCGCCACCTGGTGGACGATCACGGCGCGGCCGGCGGACACCCGGTCGAGGAGGTCGTCACCGCTCGGCATGAAGGACGGCGCCGGGGTTGAGGATGCCGTGCGGGTCGAGTGCCGACTTCACCCGCCGGGTCAGCTCGATGACGTCGGCGCCGAGCTGAGCCTCCAGGGCCCCGGCCTTGAGCCGGCCGACGCCG
>JBOFLR010000669.1:0-4055 GCA_051657965.1 Dermatophilaceae bacterium | reverse complement strand
TGGGCCGCAGCCGGCACGTCCCGCGATGTACGCAGCCCGACGTTCGCCACCTGCAGCCACGGCGCGCTCGCCGACCGGCGCACGAACACGCCGACCGCCGGCCTCGGCGTCTTGTCACCCCTGGACAGCGCCTCGACCGCCGTCACCGCGTACATGGGGTAGGCGGTGAACTCCGGCGCGTACAGCCGCGTTCCGAGATGAGTCACAGGCGGGCTCGCGGGTGCCTTCGCCAGGGCATCGAAGCGAGTCGAGAACTCGTCCTGGTCGAGGAGTACTTCGGCGTCGGCGCTCGACCATGCTCTCGGGTCGCGGGACTTGGCCGTCGCCGCGATGGCCGCATTGTTGCGCCGGTCGTAGTCGGCCAGCATCGGCGCCAGCTGGTCGGCGGTCAGCGCAGGCCGGGCCACCGTTGTCGGGTCGTATGCGTCGACGCTCGACGGAAGCGCGCCGCACCCTGCCAGCGCCACGATCCCGCCGGTCGCGGCGAGGCGTCCGAGCCACGCTGTGGCGCCCGTCGGACCGGAGGCAGAGCGTTCACCGTCCCCCTCGCGCGAGGGGCCGCGCGCGTCATCCGCGCCGACTGCGGCGGGCGGTGAGTGGCGACGTCCGAGCCGGCGGATGACGACCGCACCCACCACCAGCCCGACGCCGACGAGCGCCACCACCACGGCAGCGAGGAAGGCTCTCGGCAGCTCGACGGCGAGCCCCAGCTCGACCACGCCGGACTCAGGCGGGACGACTACCCACTGGGTCGGTGTGCCGTCGAGCTCGAGTGTCAGCGCCTGAGTGCCGGTGCCTGACGCTCGCTGGGCCCAGAAGGTGGCGGATGCCGGATCGGCCGGTGTGGCGTCGGCCGGCGCACCCTCGGCCGCGGGAACGGCCTCCCCGGTGAGGCCGGACAGCCCCACCTCGGTGCCGACCCAACGTGGCGCGCCACCGAGCCAGTCGCGAACGTCGACCGGATGCGCACGCCCGAGGAACACGGGCCCCCCGGAGCCGGTGGCCTCGAGCACCACTGTGGCGTCCCGGTAGGCGACCAGCCCGGGCCCCGACACCAGCGCCGCGGCATCGCCTGCGTCGACGCGAGTGTCGGTGCCCACCCGGTCGTCCGGGCCGACGACGACGGCAGCCGCGACTCCGACGAGAAACGCGACGATACCGAGAGCGGACGACAGGACGACCACGAGTTTGCGCATGCGAGAACGACTCCCCGGTGATGATGGCCCGGCACGGTCACCGGTGGGATCGACCCTAGCCAGTGCTGCCGCGCGCCGACACCGACGTCTTCCGGCCTGTGGACAACGTGACGCGCTCACCGGCGCGAGCGCTCCGACGTCCGGCCGCACGCGAGGAGGCCCGCACCCCTGTCGTGGGGTGCGGGCCTCGTGTGGCGCGAGTCGGGTCAGACGTCGACCGGGGTGTCGCTCGCCTCGGAGCGCTCGCCACCTTCCGGACGCTCACCGGCATCCGGGCGCTCGCCGCCTCCGGCTCCCTCTCCGGCATCCGAGCGCTCACCACGACCGCGGTTGCCACCGCGGCGGCGGCTGCGCCGGCGGCGCTCGCCGCCGTCGCCCCGGGACTCGTCCGACTCGCCGTCGGCGGCACCGTCGGCGTCGCTCTCGGCCAGTGCCTCGGGAGCGGCCGGTGAGGCGATCGGGCCGCGACCGGCATCCGCCGGACTGTCGGACGACCGAGCAGCGGACGCGGGAGCATCGGACGGTACGGCCGAGGCGCCGGAGGCCGAGGCTCCGGATGACGCACCCTCGGCGACGACCGCCGCGAGCGAGAGCTTGCCGCGCGGGTCGATCTCCTTGAGCTCGACCTGCACCTTCTGGCCGACCGCGAGCACGTCCTCGACAGCGTCGATCCGCTTGCCGCCCACCAGCTTTCGCACCTCGGAGATGTGCAGCAAACCGTCCTTGCCAGGCAGCAGCGAGACGAAGGCGCCGAACGTCGTGGTCTTGACCACGGTGCCGAGGAAGCGCTCGCCGATCTCGGGCATCTGCGGGTTGGCGATGGCGTTGACCATCGCCCGCGCGGCCTCGGCGGACGGGCCGTCGGTGGCGCCGATGTAGACCGTGCCGTCGTCCTCGATGGAGATGTCGGCGCCGGTCTCGTCCTGGATCTGGTTGATCATCTTGCCCTTGGGGCCGATGACCTCGCCGATCTTGTCGACCGGCACGGTGACCGCGATGACCCGCGGGGCGTACGGCGACATCTCGTCGGGTGCGTCGATGGCCTCGTTCATCACGTCGAGGATGTGCAGGCGGGCGTCGCGGGCCTGGGTCAGCGCGCCGGCGAGCACGTCGGCGGGGATGCCGTCGAGCTTGGTGTCGAGCTGGATGGCGGTGACGAACTCTTGCGTGCCGGCGACCTTGAAGTCCATGTCGCCGAAGGCGTCCTCGGCACCGAGGATGTCGGTGAGCGCAGCGTACTGGGTCTGCCCGTCGACCTCGGCGGAGACCAGGCCCATCGCGATACCGGCGACCGGGGCACGCAGTGGCACACCGGCGTTGAGCATCGACAGTGTCGACGCGCAGACCGAGCCCATCGAGGTCGACCCGTTGGAGCCGAGCGCCTCGGACACCTGGCGGATCGCGTAGGGGAACTCCTCACGCGTCGGCAGCACCGGCATGAGCGCCCGCTCGGCGAGCGCGCCGTGGCCGATCTCGCGGCGCTTCGGCGAGCCGACGCGCCCGGTCTCCCCGGTGGAGAACGGCGGGAAGTTGTAGTTGTGCATGTAGCGCTTGCGCGTCGTGGGCGAGAGCGTGTCGAGCTGCTGCTCCATCCGGAGCATGTTGAGCGTCGTCACCCCCATGATCTGGGTCTCGCCGCGCTCGAAGATCGCCGAGCCGTGAACCCGCGGGAGCACCTCGACCTCGGCGGAGAGGGCCCGGATGTCGGCCAGCCCGCGGCCGTCGATGCGGACCTTGTCGGTGAGGATGCGCTCGCGGATCAGCTTCTTCTGCACCGCGCGGAAGGCGGCCGAGACCTCCTTGGGACGGCCGGCGAAGTCACCGGCCGTGCCGGCACCGGACTCGGGGTCGAAGTCACCGACCAGCTTCAGGTGCAGCGCCGACTTGAGCTCGTCGAGGCGGTCCTCGCGCTCCTGCTTACCGGCGATCTGCAGGGCCGCCGCCGTGTCGGCGCCGACCTCGGCCTCGACCGCGGCGTACACGTCATCCGTGTAGTCGAGGAAGACGGGGAACTCCTGGACGGGCTTGGCGGCACCGGCGGCGAGCTCGGCCTGGGCCTCGCAGAGCACCCGGATGAAGCGCTTGCTCGCTTCCAGCCCCTCGGCGACGACCTCCTCGGTCGGGGCGGTCCTGCCCTCGTTCTTCACGAGGTTCCAGGTGGAGTCGGTGGACTCGGCCTCGACCATCATGATCGCGACGTCGTCACCGACGACCCGGCCGGCGACGACCATGTCGAAGGTCGAGCGCGGGGTGTCGGAGAAGTTCGGGAAGGCGACCCACTGGCCGTCGATGAGGCTGACGCGCACGCCGCCGATCGGGCCGCTGAACGGCAGGCCGGAGATCTGCGTCGAGGCGCTGGCCGCGTTGATGGCGAGCACGTCGTACTGGTGGTCGGGGTTGAGCGAGAGCACGGTGATGACGACCTGCACCTCGTTGCGCAGGCCCTTGGTGAAGGTCGGACGCAGTGGGCGGTCGATCAGCCGGCAGGTGAGGATCGCGTCGGTGCTCGGGCGCCCTTCGCGGCGGAAGAACGAGCCGGGGATCTTGCCCGCGGCGTACATCCGCTCCTCGACGTCGACGGTGAGGGGGAAGAAGTCGAACCCCTCGCGCGGGCTCTTCCCCGCAGTGGTGGTGGAGAGGAGCATCGTGTCCTCGTCCAGATAGGCGGCGACCGCCCCGCCGGCCTGCTTGGCCAGCCGCCCGGTCTCGAACCGGACCTTTCGGGTGCCGAAGCTGCCGTTGTCGATGACGGCTTCGGCGAAGGTGATCTCGGGACCCTCCATGGGTCCTCCTTTTCGTGTGATGTTCGCTCTCGCGCATCGTCGTTGTGCGCGGGCGGTTCCTTCGGTGGACGCGGTG
>JBOFLR010000668.1:0-1779 GCA_051657965.1 Dermatophilaceae bacterium | reverse complement strand
CGGCTGGGCTGCCGGTGCTCGCCCGGGTCGCCTCGCACGATGCCGCGCACCTCGCCCGCGTACTCGACGCCGGGGTCGACGGCATCATCGTGCCGACGGTCGAGTCGGCCTCTCAGGCAGCGGCGCTCGTCGCGGCCGTGCACCCCCCGCCGGTCGGCCGGCGCAGTATCGGCGCGTCCCGGGCCACCGTGGTGGGGGCGCCGCGACCGCTGCTCCTCGCGATGGTCGAGACCCGCGCCGGCCTCGAGGCGGCCGACGCGATCGCGGCCACCGAGGGCGTCGACGGGCTATTCATCGGGCCCAACGACCTCACCCTCTCCCTCGGCGCGGCCTCGATGACCTCCGAGGACGTGCTCGCCGCGGTCCGCGAGGTCGTCGACGCCGCTCGGCGGCACCGGCGGATCGCCGGCGCCTTCACCGGCGACCGGGCTTTCGAGCGCGGCATCCCGGCTCTCGACCTGATCGCCGTCGACACCGACGTGGCCGTGCTGCAGGCCGGCCTGTCGACCCGCTTCGAGCCGAGCCCGCCCAGCTGACCGGCCGGAACAAGCGGGTGGTGTGACGAGCCGACACCAGCAACCGTAGCGATGCGTGCGACGATTCCGCTACGCTTGGTTCATGAGCACGGTCATTCCCCAGCGCGACCTCCGGAACCACAACGCGCGGATCATCGAACGGGTCGTCGCGGGCGAGTCCTTCGTCGTCACCCGTGACGGCATACCGGTCGCCGACGTCACGCCCCACGTGCCGGCGCACCGTCCGCCGAGGTTCCCCCGTACCGACACCCTCGTCGCATTCGTCGAGGCGGCTCCCTCCGACGCCGAGGCGTGGCTCGACGACATCCGCTCGAGCGACCGGTTCCTCGACGACCGCACGACCACCGACCCGTGGGGGCCCGCGCGTGGCTGAGCATCCGCTCGCCGTCCTCGACACCTCCTGTGTGATCGCGCCACCGCCGGACCTGGCCGAGATCGCCGAGACCGCCGCCGTCAGCACGCTCACCGTCGCCGAGCTGGCCTACGGGCTGCACACGAGCGACCCGGTCCGGGCCGCGATCCGCGAGCGCCGCTACCGCGAGGTTCTCGCCACCTTCGACCCCCTGCCGTACTCCGCCGGCGCCGCCCACTGGTACGGCGCGATCGCTGCATCGGTGCGTGCGGCCGGCCGCAACCCCCGACCGCGCCGCATCGACCTCATGCTCGCCTCGGTGGCCGCAGACATCGGCGCTGTACTGCTGACCCGGAACGGTGACGACTTCGCGGGCACTGCAGACGTCGTTCACGTCATCGACATCGCCACCGTATGAGCCGATATCGCCGGTCGCGACGGAGATCGCCGACCGTGTCGTGGCCGACGTGCGTCACGGTAGCGAGCCAGGAGGACGTGAGGTCTGGGCATCCACGCGGAGCTGCTCCACGGCATCCTTGACCGCTCGGGTCAGCTCGGTGTTGCGGCGCAGCTCCTGCTCCTGGGCGACGAAGTCGTGGTCGGCCTTCCTCTTCTGGAACTCCGCCGCCCGGTTCTGGCCGATCATGACGAACGTCGAGAGGAAGATCGCCTCGAGACTGACCACGAGGGTGAGCGTGGGCCACGGACTGCGTTCCACCAGCAGCATCCAGACGGCGAACACGACGACGTGCGCGTAGACGAACGTCATCGACCCGGCGAACCGGGTGATGGCGTCGGCGACCCGCAGCTGCACGTCGCCGGTGCGTCGCTCGATCTCGTGGGCGACCACCGGGTGCCGAATGGACGGATGCCGCCCGGCCGGCACCTCGG
>JBOFLR010000667.1:0-17891 GCA_051657965.1 Dermatophilaceae bacterium | reverse complement strand
AACGCGCGGGTGACGACCGCACGGTTCGGCTCCTCGTTCAGCGGTGCGGTGGTCGACTCTCGCTCGGACTCCGTTGTCTGGCAACGCAACGGCACGACGACGAGGATGCCGGCCTCCACCACCAAGCTCGTCACGGCCGCCAACGCGCTCACGGTGCTCGGCCCGGACCGTCGCTTCCGCACGACGATCCGCCAGGGCACCACCCTCGACCGGGTGGTCCTGGTGGGCACCGGCGACCCGTCACTCTCCACGGCACAGCTCGACGGGATGATCCGTACCGTCGCGACCGTGATGGTGAACCGCCGGGCGAGCGTGCCGAAGATCTACATCGACGACGACGCGTTCCCCGCTCCGACGCTCGCGACGGGGTGGAAGTCGAGCTACGTCCCCGACGCCATCACACCGGTGCGGGCACTGGTGCGCGACCAACGCGGCGGTGCCGACACCAGCGCCGACGTCGGCCGCTACGTCACCGACCGGCTACGCGCCCACGGACTGCGCGGCGCGGTGTACTACGGCCGCACGAACGCCGCGGCGAGTGCACCGGTGCTCGCGTGGAGCGACGGCTCGACCGTGGCCAGCGCGGTCGGCCGGATGCTCATGTACAGCGACAACGAGATCGCCGAGGCACTGCACAAGCTCGTCGGCATCGCCTCGGGTACCGGTGCCACATGGAGCGGCGCCCGCACCGCGCAGTCGCGGGCCCTCTCCCGGCAGGGCCTGACGGCGGGCGCGTTGCACGACGGGTCCGGCCTGTCGCGGTCCGACCGCCTCTCGGCCATACAGCTGACCCGCGTCGTCGACCGCGGGCTCGACACCCGCAACGCCGCGCTCTGGCCGATGCGGTCGGCATCCGCCGTGCCCACCGCCGGACGTACCGGCACGCTGGCGTCGTCGTCCGGCCGATTCACGACCGCACCGTCGTCGTGTGCCGCCGGCAAGGTGTGGGCCAAGACCGGGCGGCTGTCGGATGTGGTGTCGTTGGCCGGCTGGACCGTCGGCGCCGACGGCAGGGTCAAGGTGTTCGCATTCGTCGCCAACGGCACCTCGTCGACCACCACGCTCAAGCGGGACGTCGACATGCTCGCCGCCACCGTGAACGGCTGCTACTGAGGCGGACTCGTCGGCGGCGAGTCTCGTGGACGGTCGGCTCGGGAGGTGACCCCGTCATCCGGGAACGAGCCAGCCGAGAACCGTGACGGCGCCGATCACCGCGCACACGACGAACACCGCGGCCAGCAGCCAGGCGATGACCCGTGCGGCGTCGAGCCCTCCGCCATCGGCGTCCTCGGCCGACGAGGCGTCATCCGCGTCGTCGGGGTCGCCACCGGCCGTGTCGGCGGCCCGCGCGCGCAGCGCCTCGATGCGCGGCGGCCGGGGCTCCGCACGCACCGACGCGGGGAGCGAGCGCCACATCGCGAGGAAGTCGTCGCCGGCCTGCTCACGCCAGGCCGCCACCGCCTCGTCGACGGCCGGCCCGCGGCGACCTGCACCGAACCAGACCGCGCCGGCCCGCGGCAGGTCGCCCATGTCGTGGAGCACCTCGCCGAGGAGGGCGAGCGCGTCGGGGTCCCGCTCGTCGGCGACGTACTGCTCGAGGATGTCGCGCGCGCGCCACCGCGCGCCGTCGTCGAGCGCGTCACGCGCCTGCCCCAGCGCGCCCTCCCGGTCTGCGACTCCACTCATGACGCCGGCCCCACGGCAGCTGGGGCGGGGGCGCGTCCAGGCACCTGCCGACCCCGAACGCGTACCACCCGGACGAACGGCTGACGGATGACGACCACCCACCGAGTATGCCGCGCGGCATCCGCGAGATGGCTGATGCGGAGCGGTCGGTGGCCGGAACGTGGGCGACAGGATCCCGACGACGGCGACGGTGGGACCGTCCGGTCCGTGTCGACAGCCGGCACGCATCAACCGCATCTACGGCTACGCGCCGAACCGAACTGGTCGAGATCAGGCCGTGCGGTCGGCCAAGGTGTCGTGTCGGCGGAGGAGGGCCAGGGCCGTGTGCCACCGCCGGACGGTCCTGGCCGACTCGTCCGATGAGAGGTGCGCTGGCGCAGGGAAGGTGAGCACCCAGGGGCGACGGGTGTCGAGGTCGGTTGCCGCGCCGGCCAGCTGCTCGGCGGTCAGGCCTGGGAAACGCGTCGGGTGCGCCACGAGTAGCGCAGGGACGACGAGCCGCCCGGCCGTTGGTGCGGTGATCAGGCGGGTGGGGCTCGCCCGCCGGTAGCCCACGATGGCGAGCTGTACGCCGGCGTCGAGCAGCCGCTCGCCGAGCGTGCGCAGGCCGTCGTCGGTCCGTGGCGTGTCACCGGCGTCGGCGATCATCTCGAGCCGTTCGAGGACCCCACCGGGTTGAGGGAGCACGGAGATGGTGCCGTCGAGCCGATCCCCAGCCACGATCACGCGGGCGGCGGCCGGGGACTGCCGCCGGGCGAGTCCGGCGACGAGACCGGGGTTCCACAGCGCCTCGGCCGGCTCCATGAGCCCGGCGTCGAGCGGGTCGGGAAGGCCGAGCGCGAAGGCGACGGCGCTCGCCATCCGGCCGGCCGGCGGGTCGTCGTACGGATGCAGCGTCTCGGTCTCGCACTGCAGCGCCAAGCCGCCGTCGGCGGGCTCAGCGAACGGCGACACGGTTTTCGACGCAGGTGCGGCGGCATCCGGAGCGGCAAGGTCAACGAACCGCGTTCCATCCCAGTCGACTCGGGCCTGGCGGTGCGGTTCGACCGAGGACGTGCCGTCGTCGACGACCCACCGCAGCGCGCCGTGGTGGACCAGCCGGTCGACAGCCGGGGTGAAGGCGGTCGTGGGTGGGGTGATGACGACGAGCGTGCGACCGTCGGCGTTCGCGGTCAGCATGGCGTGGGTGAGCCACGGGCCGAGCGCCACGACCGGACGTCGTTGCACGAGAACGCACTCGATGTTGCCGACCGCGTCGAACGGTGGCTGCGGGTCGACCACGTCCGGCGACAGGGGCAGGGCGTTGTCCGGCTGGGCTCCACCGGTGAGGTCGGCGACTCGGCCGCCGGCGTGGGCGACGAGACGATCGGCGACAGCGCGGGCGAGGGAGAGGTACTGGAGGTGGCGGGTGCAGACATCGGTCCAGTGGGTGTCGGCGTCGGTGATCGCCTCGAGCCCGAGGCGGCGGGCCTGGGCTGCAGGGCGGGCGACCGGCCGGGTGGGCCCGATCCAGAGGACGTCGCGGCCGGCGGGGTCGGCAACGGTGAGTACCCGGTCGTGCGGGTCGGGGCGCAGGGCGAGGCGGGGTCCGGTGGGGTTTGCCTCGTCGAGGGCGAGCAGGAGGGTGGTGGGGTCGACGTCGTCGCGGGTCGCGGCGACGAGGTCGTAGGTCATGATCGCGATCGTCGCAGATGTGGTCGTGGGAAGTCGCTGACGGTCGCGTTGTCGACAGGTGAAGTGGGGTGGCGGCCAGCTGTTGTCCACAGGGTCGCGGGGGCGGGTTGCGGCGTGTCGGTCGGGTCAGGTTCGATGGTTGGCACGTTGGTCGTGGCCGGTCGGGTCGGTGGCCGTGGGTGAAGGGGTGTTGGTGGGATGAAGTTCGACATGGGTAGTACGACGTTGAGCACGTTGGGGAGGGGCACGCAGGGGTCGCACGAGGATCTTGGTGCGCTGGTGAGGCAGCTGGTGGCGGCGGTGGAGCCGTTGGAGGGAAGATTCAACGGTGCCGGGCGGCAGGCGTTCGACGCGTTCAAGGCCCGTACCGATGAGGTCGCAAACGAGTTGAACGTCTCGTTGGGGTTGATCCTGCAGGGGCAGGGCGGGATGGACACCGCCTTCCAGACCGGGGATATGGAGGCTGGCGACAACGCGGCCCAGGCGCAGGGTCAGGCGGCGTTCGACGCGGCTCGGTTCTCCTCTCGGGCCTGAGTGCGGCTCTGGCTTGTTCGGGCGGCAGTCTTACACGCGAGGCGGGCAGGCGGTGTTCGACTGTGTTCTTCAGTTTCGACATGTTTCTCTGTGAAGGAGTGAGTGGGTATGCCCAGTAGTGACCGGATCTCGTTCGACACCGGTGTGTCCGGTGCGGTGCAGGCCGACATCGGCGGGGTGATCGGCCGGTTGGAGGCGGTGATGGGTGCCCGGGACGCGCAGGTGGGCGCGGCGATGAGTGATTTCACCGCTGATGGGGTGTCGGAGGAGTACCAGCATGTGGAGCAGCGGTGGCGCCAAGCCAGTAGTGAGGTGCGGGCCATCATCGACCTGGTCCGCTCGACGCTGGCCCGCAACGACGAGACCGCGACTGCGGCGCAAGGTCGGGCGCGGGCGGCGGTGGCGAACATCGGCTGACCCGCGGGCTGTGGGCGGCCGTGTCGTGCGCTTGCCGCTACGGGGGTTGGTTCACACGGTGGCGCTCCGGTCCCGGTGTCGGCAGGTGATGGTGTCGGTGTCGGGAGACGCGGGCGGGTCGAGAGGAAGGACGTGTAAGTGGCGAGTTGGGATGTGGACGCGGCGGGTGCGGGTCGGGTGATCGGTGCCGCGGCTGATCGGGCTGCGGGGTTCTTAGCTGATGTTGCCGGGGTGGACTCGGCGGCGGGGGGCGTGGTCGGGGTGTTGCCGACATCGCCGTTGGTCGTGCGGCAACTGGTGGTGTTCGGGGAGGAGGTGGCCTCTCCAGGGGTGTCGGCCGTTGCCGGGTACACGCATTCGGCCGTGCGGGGCGGCTCGGATGCGGTCATGGCGTACGTGGCCGGGGACGTGGAGATGGCCGCGCAGTCGCAGCACGCGTCCGGGGCGGCGGTGTATCCGCTGGACACTCCAGGGGCCGGTGGTCGTGGTGGGGGTGCCGGCAGTGGTGGACGCGAAACCGGTGGGGGTGCTTGGTGATGGCGTTGGATGCATTCTCGGTGGAGTTGGACAGCCCGGAGGCGGTTCGGGTGGCCGCGGCGAACCTGGTGGAGTCGTTCCAGGCGGTCGCGGACCGGGCGCAGGAGGTGCGCGGCACCTGGTTGGCGTTGGGTGGGTTCTATAGGGCTCCGGAGCAGGAGGTGTTGTTGTCGGCGATGAACACCCCCGCGGATCGGGCCGACACCCTGGCCGGGCAGGCGCGGGTGGTGGGGGGCGCGTTGGAGGTGTTCGCGGACGCGTTGGCGGATCTACACGCGAAGCGGGCGGTGCTCGCGACCGATATCGCGGGGTTCTACGCCGAGCGTGCTGAGGTTGACGCGGAGAACGAGCACAACAACGTGCTGGAGGACATCGCCGATGCCCTGGACGGGGAGCAGGAGAAGCTGCTGGCACGCGAGGACGACCTGGCGGGGCGACTGTCGGCGTTGCAGGCGGCCAAGGACCAGGCCGAGGTGGACTGCGCGAACACCATCGGCGCCCTGTGGGGCGCCGAACGGTTCGAGGCATCCGACCGGGCCGCCGTCGGGGACAGCACCACCTACGGAATGTCCGCGGACGGGTACGACGCGTTGACTCGGGCTGGGGACGCGCCGTGGGGGCGGCCGGTGATGTGGGACAGCGACAACTGGCTGGTCCGGGCGAACATGTTCCTCACCGGAGCGGGTGAGTCCATCACCGGCACGATCGGGTTCGTCGGGGACCTGACCGGGTTCGGCGAGGACGGCGCCGCGACGGCGGCGTGGTCCGGGCTCGGACAGCTCGCCGCGGACGGGGCACAGTTCGCCTCCCTCCCGGCCCTGGTGATCTCCGCGCGCACCGACCCGGACGGCACCCAGCAGGCAGCGGACCGGCTCAAGGAAGTCGGGAAGAACACTATCGGGTGGGACACCTGGGACACCTCCGGCTGGTACACCAGCGGCGGCCTGGGCCTGGACGTCGCCCTCACCGCCGCCAGCCTCGGCGCCGGCGGCGCCGTCAAAGGCAGCGCCCGCGCCGCCGCCGCGACCCGGTTTACCCGCCTCCTGGACAGCGGCACCATCATCGACATCCGCACCGCCGCCACCGCCGCCCGACTCAGACTGACCAGCACCCTCACCGCACGCCTCGACCACCTCACCACCATCGGCGATGACCTGGCGGCCCACCTAGACCAGCTCCAACCTGCAACGATCGGGCCACCACCCTCACGCACCGTCCTCGACAGCCACACAATGCGCCACGAACCGAGCACCGGCAACGCGCCCTCGAACCCTGGCAAGGAACTACCGTCGGATTTGACGAATCACCCTTCCTACCAGCTCTCGCTACCCGAGCCGTCCGGTCATTCACGATTCGACACGGCCCAACGCGGCCAGTCGCAGTCGGCCGCTAGTGAGCTAGATCAGCCCATCCGGCGAGATGATGACTTCTACGCTGATCGTAATCAGATCGGACAACGTAAAGCACACCTAAATGAGGCTGGAGACTTGGTTCCGGCAAATCCGGAGGGGCGCGCGACCATCGTCGAGCACGTGATTGGGCGAGGCGAGAAAAAATCAGACAGTCCATATACATCCTTCAGCATTGATAACATAGGTGCGAAGATATTTGGTCGCGAGACAATGCGCTTGAATGTGGATCAGCTCCGCCGCGATATCGCCAGCGGGTCACTAGCCGATGTTCGAATCTATTCGCCCGCCGAAGTGCAGGCGGAGATTCAAGCGAGCGCCAACGCTATCGCCGGCCGTCACGTAGATATCTCGATAAGTCTGGATGCCCCGAAGGCCGAGATACGTCGACTGGCCAAGTCCTTCGGCCTAACTCCTGAGCTAACGGAAATCCTAAAGCAACGGATAAGGGACATGAGAAACACTACCCGAGATCAAGAGTGGCTCATCAAAGGAACCATCCCAAATCGATATCTCTCCGGCCCCTTTTTCGACTAAGTGACTTAGCACCGAAGGCCACACACATGACTGAATATGCAACCGGCGAATGGTCTCCAAATTTCACCCGTCTACTCTTGACGGACTTCGATGGGGCTCTCCGATCGGACCCTTATGAGGTAATAATGTCGGGTCTGAACGGTGTGTACCGGAAAAGCCGAGTAGACGATCTGACTCATGTTCTAAACAGTAGTTCAGCGGCTATTCGAGAGCGGTTCTACGCGTGTCTGGCGTTGACCGCGTGGGGCGAGTCTTCTGGATATCTTGCAGTGGCGAAGGCAGCTAATGAAGGGTCTCGCGCGCCTTGGTACGGAACATCGATCGATCGACATTACTCATTAGACGACACCTTCGCCAGACTAGCCGAAGCAGCCGGTGATAGCGACGAGATGGCAGAACTTAACGGATCTCTGCCTGAACGCACAGCGGCTCTCCGTGAGATTATAGGCCTTGCTGACACCGAATACTTCGGAAATCAACTCCATCTATTACTCGAACCCGAGTTGATTCATGCCACTGTCGACGATCTAGCGCGAGTAATTCGTAAAGGAACTGAGACGCTACTTACAGATTGGCGCCCGATCTTCCCGCTCGGGGCGCAGCTCGTGGATCTTGCTGCAGCAGTAACCCAGGTCGACGAGTCGCTTGGGGTTGCGCTTGCCACCGACCTAGTCAAGGCCGACCAGACACACTCGACACTCTGGCACGCGGTACTAGTAGTGCACTGGGGACGCGGCTCGCCCAGTTTGGAATTTGGCGAGTACCTTTCGGCAATTAGCGACGAAAAAACGCGCGATGAGGTCAGTGAAGCGATCCGCAAACGGTCGGTTCCGAACTAGTCTGTGCCTTGGACATAGACGCCGACCGCCGATCGTCGCCGCGACTTTCGAGAGACGTAGAGGATCATCGATGACAGAGATACGGCACGATACCAGTCAAGGAGAAGATGCTATAAATCGTTAGGTAACTCCGCAGAAGCCTTCAAGCACAGAGAGGCGATACTTCATCCCAGGTAGGTTGATACTCGAGATCGAGTCTCAGCGTCAAACTCAGTACGTCGCAATGTCCATATGTAACAGCGGTTCATAGTCGGAGCGGGGCCGCACAGTAGCACTGCGCCTTTCGAAGGAACCAGCTACCTAGATCCTGACTTCGCAGAAAACTCAGGCCGTCGTAGATGGGAGAATTGGTGTCCGTAGCCAATGAAGGCCATCCAACGACTATCCGACTCGCTCCGGAATGGATCTCCCAACATCCTGTCTCGATACTGACGCCGGGCGACGATGTTCCGGTCGATATACCAACTCATGAACTCAACTCGCGGTACGGCTTACCGGCAGAATTATGCGAAGAACTGGCGACCTGGGACTTGGATTTTTCAGGATACCTACCGGCCCGACGACCCAGCCGAATCGGGATTCGATACTGAAGAAATGATGTCCACTTGGGTTCAACAAGGTGTCAGCATTGCAAAACGTCTTGCAATGAGCGTCGGCCCTGAGGTCGAAATCGAGCTGAGGACAGCGCACGGTCGAACGGTTATCCAATCTGGACAAGGTAGTTTTGCTGTTTCGCCGTCAGACAGGAGAGAGAACCGGGAGGAGTAGGTGATGCACTGCTAGTAGACCTCGACTCCCAAGGAGACGACGTGAGCGTGACCGAAGGTCCGGGCACGACCGAACCCGCCATCAACTCCCGGATCGACGGCTTCCAGCCGCGCCTCGTCTCCGGCCCCGAGGACTTCGCCTACCTGACCGAGCAGCCGGCGGACTACGTCACGATCAGCGATGACACCGGCGTTCTCGGTTACCTCTGGGCCGCAGACACCGACGCCGCCGCCGGATACCAGCCGCAGCGCGCCAGAGGCGATGTCGCACACAACGCCGGCATCCCCTGGGCGGCGCGACTGCGGGAGGCCAAGACGCAAGGCTTGACGTCGACCCAGGCGCTGGCCCAGTTCGCCGACCTCCCCGCTTCGCCTGACGCAGGCGCGGTGATGCCCGGATTGAACGCCCGAGCGGACAACCTGACCGCACTCCCCCGAGATCGCCGGTTCCGGTTGACCGTGACCTGTGCAGTGAACCGGCGCCCGGACAATGACAGTCGAGCCGCAACCCGTCTCATGACCCGATACCAAGCTGTGGCGCTGCCGCCTCAAGCCACCCAGCACGATGACGTTTGCTTAGTCGGCAACAGCTCCCCCGCTCAGCACCGCTGCTGCACCGGCGAACTCGTCGGCGAACTGCAGCACCTCCAACCACCGCCGCGGGATCGCGGAGGCGCCGTCGCGCGCCCCGAGCAGGCCGCCAGCGATTGCGGCGTTGGTGTCGGTGTCGTTGCCGACACGCACCACGTCGACCAGCGCGTCGACGAACGACCGCGAGTCGACGAGCGCCGCTACCGCGAGACGCAGCGAGTCCAACACGTACCCCCGGCCATCGCCCTCGAGCAGCACCCGCCCCTCGGCCAGGTCCGGCAACCGCAGACTCCGTCCCTCCACGATCGCCTCTGCCACCAGCCGGCTCCCCTGCGCCCGAGCCGCCCTGGCAGCACGGCGGACTCGCCCCTCGTCCCCGACCTCCGGACCGTCTGTCATACCGGTCTCGACCTCGTGACCGCCCCCGTCCTCGGCCAGGCTCCGAGCCGCCGCGACACCGGCCTCGATGGCGACGTCCACGGCATCCCCGCCGACCAGCGCCGCAGCGATCTCGTTGTAGGCGGCGCACGCCACGGTGCACCGCGCATCGTCGTGCGTGACCGCCGAGATCTCCATCGACTCCCGCACCCGCCGAGCCGGCTCGCGCACCGCCACCGCGGTCGGGATGCAGCGCATCAGCGAGCCGTTGCCGGCCTGGCCGGTGCCGGCACCGGCCGCCCGCGGGTCACCGGTCACTCGGTACCGTCCCAACCCGGCCAGCGTCGCGCCGCCGGCATCCCGCGGCGGCGTGCCAGGCACCCGGCCCGGCCAGTCGCCGTCCAGCCACGCCAGCATGTGGTCGGCGGCTGCGCGGACCACGTCATCCGGCCTCTCCAGGTAGGCGCGCAGCACCGCCCGGGTCAGGTCGGTGTCGTCGGTGGCATGCCCCGCCGGCCAGTCGAACGGCCCGCCGCCGATGATCTCCTGCAACCCGCCCGGATGACGCGCCGCCACCTCCTCCCGGGACGAGAACTCGACCGCTGCCCCCAACGCGTCCCCCGCGTGTACCCCGAGCAGCGCCCCCGCAGCACGATCGACTCGTCGTGGCGCCGACGCGCCACCGTCACCGACGGTGGTACCAGCGTCGGCAACGGCACCGGTGACCCCGCCAGACCGGTCGCCGACTCCGGTATGGGCACCAGGACCTCCTCGCACGGGTCGAGCTTCGACCTGGCCGCCGGCTCCAGCACGGGCACCGGGAGCTCCGCCAGACCGGTCAGCGCCGGCTCCAGCCTCATCACCAGGTGCGGTGACGTCATCCCCTCGCCTCATCTCGGCCGCGGGCCAGCCCGAGTGGGTCGCCACGTTAGCCGGGCACCGCCTCATCCGGCCGGATCGGCGACAACGGCTCCAGTACCACTCAGCTCCCCAACACCACGGGCGACCCTGCGAGGCGCCGACTATGGCCTGTCGCCCCTCGACCGTAGACTCGCGCCGCGCAGCGCCGGTGGCGTGGGCGCGGCGGTGGTCAGGTCGATGCACCACCGCCCGGGAGGAACACGGACGGGAGGGCCGATGGCCGACGACTACGACGAACAGCTGATCGAGGCCACCCGCGTCCGCCGCGACCGGCTCACCCAGGCGCTGCTGCACGGCCCGCACCGGCTGCGCCGAGTGTGGTCCGACCGGGTCGGCACGCACCTGGCCAGCGCCTTCGTCGCCGTTCTCGCCTGCGCGGTCTGCGTCGCCGTCGCCTTCGTCGGGCAGCTGCTCGAGAACGACCCGGCCCTCGGCCGCAACCGCACGGCGAGCACGACCCCAGAACAGGCCCCGAGCTCAACGCCGTCGCCGAGCCCGCAGCCGTCCAGCACGCGACCGTCGACCCGGCAGCCGCCCAGCCCGCAACCATCCAGCCCGACATCGTCGAGGCGAGCGCCGGCACAGAACACCGCACCAGCACGAGCGCCCGCGCCGGACCCGGCGCCGACCAGCAGCCAGGGCACCCCGTGAGCGCCGCCCCGACCGCAAGAGCCGACCACGTCGCCGGGCCGTTCCTGCGCGCGACCGTGCTCACCGACGCTCGCGGAGTCGATGTGGTGCTGCCCACCGACGAGCCGGTGGCCGCGCTCCTCCCGGTGCTGCTCGAGCTGCTCGGCCTGCCCGACGACGGCACGTTGCGGCACGTCACCACCGTCGACGGGCGGGTGCTCCCCCCGGCCGCACGACTCGGCGACACCGGGCTACGCGACGGCGTCCAGCTCCGGGTCGTCGCCGCGTTCGAGGCACCGTCGGACCCGGTCGTGTACGACCTCGTCGACGCGGTCGAGGAGGAACGCCCGCGCGGCGAGTGGGACGAGCACAACCGCTCGTGGGGCCTCGCCGCAGTCTCGGCGGGCCTGGTGCTCGCGTCCGGCTCGCTCGCCGCCGGCGCGCCGGATGTCGAGGGCCCGGCGGTCCTCACCGGGGTCGGTCTTCTCGCTCTTGCCGCGTCGCTCGCCGCGACCCTGCGCCAAGCCCGGGCCGTCGCCTGGGTCGTCTTCGCCGCCGGCTGGGCCGCGCTCGCGGCGGCGGTGGCGCTCGCAGCAGCGGACGGATGGCAGGCGTGGTGGGCCGTCGCCGTGCCGGTCCTGCTCGCCAGCTTCGCCTGGTGTGCGGGGATGCCGCGCGCGGCGGCATCCGGGGTCGCCGCCTGGGCGGTGCTCGCGGCATCCGCCGGGCTCACCTGGATCGCGACCGGACGAGCTGCGCTCACCGCGGCGGTGGTCGCCGTGGTCGCCACCGCCGTCCTCGGCCTGCTCCCGCGGCTCGCGCTCGCAACCACCGGCGCGTTCGCCCTGGACGCAGCCCTGGGCCGCGGGCAGGAGCTGCGCCGGCGCACGGTCGGGCGGGCGGTGGCGGCGGCGCACGTCTCGGTGCTCGGTGCCGTCGTGGTCACCGCCGTCGCCGGTGGAGTCGCGCTGTACCTCACCGCGGTCACCGATCCTCCCGACGCGTGGAGCGTCGGGATCGCGCTCTCCGGCAGCGCCGCGTGGGCCGTGCGCACCCGGCACTTCCCCCTCGTCGGCGAGCGGCTCCTCGTCGCCGGCGCCGCCCTGGCCGGCCTGGCCGGGCTGGCCCGGCTCGCCGGAAGCGAATGGCCGACAGCCGGAGCCTGGCTGGTGGCCGGGATGCTGTTCGTCGCGGCCCTCCCGCTCGTCGCCATGGTGCGACCGCCGAGCCCGCTGGTCGCCGCCAATGCCCGCCGCTGGGCCGCTCGCGTCGAGACCCTGGCAGTACTCGCCGGCATCCCGCTCCTCGTCGGCGCCTTCGGTGTCTACACCGACCTCCTCGACAGCTTCTGACGACGCCGAAGGACGCAACCCGATGACGAGCAGTGACGACCCGCCCGCGGCGGGCCGGCCCGAGATCTGGCAGCCGGCTGCCCTGCGCCCGCGTACAGCGCCCAGGAAGGGCGGCCCGAGCCTGGACCGGCCCGATCGGTCGGATGCCGCCGGGGGGCCGGCAGCCGTGAACACCAGCGCCGAGACGACGCCACCCGTCGCCGCGACGCAAACCGGCGCGACGCCTACGTTCACGGGGGATGACGGGATGCCGGATGACGTGTCACCGATCGGCATGCCTCCCTCACCGAACCAGGCTCCGCAGCTCGACGAGCCCCGGTCCGGAGGCGGGTCGGCGTCCTTCGGTGCGGCGGCGTCATCCGTGCTGGGTCGACCCGCGCCGGTCGGCCGGCCGCTGGCCGTGTTCCACGAGCTGTCCGCGCGCCCGGCGCGCTCGGCCTTCGGCCGGGTCGCGGCCCACCTGCGCGGGCTGGTCGGGTCCGACGCCGCCCCTGGCGAGCTCGCCCAGGCCTGGGAGCAGCAGCAGGCTCCGGTATCCACCGGCCGGCGGGTCTGGGTGGCGGGCTCCCACGGCGGCGCGGGCACGACCACCCTCGCCGTCTGCCTCGCGCAGGAGCTCCACGCGCGGCGGCTCGACGGCGTCGCACTGGTGGATGCCGCACCCGGCCGGGTCGGTCTCGCCGACCGGCTCCTCCATCCACCGCAGGCCGATGTCGCCACCGGGGTGAGGATGCCGCACGAACGGTCGCGCTCCCTCCTCTCCTTCGCGCCGTCCACCGAACCCGAGGCGGCCGAGCGGCTCGCCACCGACCTGCGCCGCGTCGCGGGGATGACGCTCACCGACGGCGGTCAGCGCCTCCCCGGCTCGCACCGGCAGGCCGAGGCGGTCGTGGTGGTCGCAGAGTGCAGCGTGCGCGGCATCGGCGCGGCGGGGGTCGCGGTCGAGGAGGCGACGGCGGCCGGATGGGCGCCCGAGCGGCTCCTGCTGGTGCTGACCAAGCCCACGCCGACCTCGGGGGTGTCCACCGTCTGGGCGATGCGCGCGGTGGGGTCGCTCGGCGTCCCCGGGATGGTGATGCACCACGACCGGCACCTCGCGGGCGCGGCGACGATCGACCCGGGCCTGCTCGCCCCCCGCACCGCGGTCGACGTGGCGCGCATCGCCGGCCACGTCGTCACCGTCGCGGCGGTGCGTCCCACGGACATCGAGGCGGCACATCCAGTCGGTGGCGAGGCGGGGGGTCCCGTCGCGGACGAGGCGGCGCGGCGGTGAGCGTCCGGCTGGTGCACCGCTCCGCCCGGAGCACCGCGAGCCCGCCCGGGCCGACATCGCACGACGTCGAGCGTCCACCGCCGATGCCCGACGGCCGGGGCGGGCTGCAGGGCATGCTCACCCTGGTACCGCTGCTCGGGGCCGGGGCCTCGATGACGGTGATGATGCTGTTCCGCGGCTCGAGCCTCGCGGCGGTCGGGGCGCTGATGATGGTGGCCACCATCATCGCCTCGGCGGTCATGGTGGTGTCCCAGCGCGGAAAGACGACGCGAGCGCGCATCCGCAAGCGCGAGACGTACCTGGGCTACCTCGAGCGCACCCGGGCCGCCCTGCGCGACGGAGAGGGCGACGTCGTCACGAGCGCCCGCACCGCCGACCCCCATCCGCGCCTGCTGCTGCCGCTCGCCCGCGAGGGGACCCGGCTGTGGGAGCGGCGACGCGGTGACGCCGACTTCCTGCAGACCCGCCTCGGCACCGGCGCAGTACGGGTGCGCGACTTCATCCGGCAAGGCGAGTCCGACGCGCTCGCCGAGTCCGACGAGTTCATGCACCGCGAGCTGGAGCTGCTGGAGCAGCGGTTCTCGACCCTCGACGAGCTGCCGGTTCGCGTCCCCCTCGACGCGGTCGGCGTGGTGAGCGTCGTCGGCGACCTCGAGTTCCGGCACCGGGTCGCCCGCATCCTGCTGGCCCAGGCGGCCACCTTCGTTTCACCGGAGGACCTGCACATCGCCGCCGCCGTCGCGCCCGACCGGCGCGCCGCCTGGGACTGGCTGACCTGGCTGCCGCATCTCGCCGACCAGCGACAGACCACCCCGCTCGGGCCGCTCCGGCGGGTCGCGCCCGACGCCGTCGCCCTCGACCGCATGCTCCGCGAGGAGCTGCGGCGCCGCCTGGGCCGGGCCGCGGAGGCGCAGCGCAACTACCTCTCCGGCGAGCGGGCCGGCCGAGGAGCGAGCCTCGTCGTGGTCCTCGACGTCGACGCCGGCTCGCGCACCCTCCAGCTCGGTGACCGTGAGCACGGCGCGGCCGACCTCGGCGTCACCCTGCTGCACCTCGTCGGTGACCGGCGGGACGAGCCCGAGGACGTCCGGCTGCGCATCATCCAGGATGGGGTGCACCCCGACCGCGCCGAGGTGCACCACTACGAGCGGCGCGACGCCCCGCCGAGCCGGCGCGGCGTCATCCTCGACGACTGGTCGGCGCAGGAGTGCGAGACGCTCGCGCGGCACCTCGCCGGGCTGCGGCTCTCCCCCGACTCGCTCGAGCACGACGCCGCCACGCGGGCGAGCGCGGTCACGGCGCTGCTCGGCGCCGACGACCCCGAACGGCTCGACCTCGACCGCCTCTGGGAGCCCCGCCCGCGCACGTCGTTCCTCCGGGTCCCGATCGGCACCGACGACCAGGGCGAGCCGGTGATGCTCGACCTCAAGGAGGCCGCACAGTTCGGCATGGGGCCGCACGGACTGTGCGTCGGGGCGACCGGTTCGGGCAAGTCCGAGCTGCTGCGGATGCTCGTGCTGGCCCTGCTCGCCTCGCACGGACCGGACGACCTCGCCATGGTGCTCGTCGACTACAAGGGCGGCGCCACGTTCGCACCGTTCGCGGACGCCCCGCAGGTGTCCGGCATCATCACCAACCTCTCGGATGACGCCGCCCTCGTCGAACGGGTGCACGCGTCGCTGTCCGGCGAGGTCGAGCGGCGCCAGCAGGTGCTCAAGGATGCCGGTGACCTCGGCGACATCACCGCGTACCGGCGCCACCGGCGCGAGCGGGCCGCCGTCGGGGAGTCGCTTGCCCCGCTGCCGCACCTGCTCGTCATCATCGACGAGTTCGGCGAGCTGCTCACCGCCAGACCGGACTTCATCGAGCTGTTCCTGTCGATCGGCCGCATCGGACGGTCCATCGGCGTACACCTGCTGCTCAGCAGCCAGCGCATCGAGGGCGGCAAGCTACGCGGGCTCGACACCTACCTGTCGTACCGCATCGGGTTGCGCACTCTCTCGGAGTCCGAGAGCCGCACCATCCTCGACACCCCCGACGCCTTCTCGCTGCCGGCGCTACCCGGCTACGGCTACCTCAAGGTCGATACGACCATCTACGCGCGGTTCCGGGCGGGCTACGTGTCCGGGCCGCTCCCGGTTGAGGACGCGGATGCCGACCCGGCACCCTCGGTGCTCGTCGTGCCGCCGTACGGCACCCCGGTCGACGGCGACGACGCTACGACCGCGGTCGCCGCACCGGTCGACGGAGCCGAGGACGACCCCGCCGGACCGACGCTGTTGGGAACCGTGGTCGCCCAGGTCTCCCGGCGTCCCGCCAGCGGCCGGCCGGTCTGGCTTCCGCCGCTGCCGGCACAGCTCACCCTCGACCAGGTGGCGGGGCCGCCGGTCGCGACGACCTCCGGGTTGCGGATGCCGCACCGCGGCCACCTCCGGGTGCCGATGGGCCTCGTCGACGACCCGCGGCGGCAGGCTCAGGGGCCGTGGGAGCTGGACCTCGGCGCGTCCGGCGGCCACGTCCTGGTCGTGGGCGGCCCACGCACCGGCCGTACCACCGTCCTGCGTACGCTCGCGTCGTCGCTGTCCCTGACCCACGGTGCGTCTGACGCGGTGGTGTTCGGCATCGACCTGCTCGGCTCCAGCCTCCAGGCCCTCGACGACCTGCCGAACGTGGCAGGGATCGGGGTCCGCAGCGACCCCGAGGTCGTGCGCCGCACCGTGGAGGAGGTGGCGGCGGTGCTCGCCGCCCGCGAGGACCTCTTCCACCACCGGCGAATCGACGGCCTGGCCGCAGCGCGGGCGGCCCGCCGGGACGGCACCGTCGCCGCCGACGCGATGCTGGCCGACGTCGTCCTCCTCGTCGACGGGTACGGCCAGCTCGGCGAGGAGTTCGAGCAGGTCGGCGAGGTGGTGCAGGGAATCGTGCGCCGTGGTGCCGGCTTCGGCATCCACGTCGTCGCCACGGCGACCCGCTGGAACGAGGTGCGCCTGGCGCAGCAGTCCTTCTTCGGCACCACGATCGAGTTGCGGCTCGGCGACCCGGCGGAGTCGACGGTCGGCCGCACGCTGAGCGAGACGCTGAGAGGTGCTCCGCCCGGTCGGGTGCTGCTGCCGTCATCGCTCTTCGCCCAGGTGGCGCTACCGCGGGTCGACGGCGTCGCCGACCGGGACAGCGCCGCCGACGGGCTCGCCGACCTCGTCGCCCGGGTCGGTGGCCACGCGGCCGAGAGCGCGCCGCGGATCCGGCTGCTTCCTCCGGTGGTGCTGCCGTCCGCGCTGGAGCCGAGCCCGCGGCGAAGTCTGGTGCCGATCGGGCTGAGCGAGTCCACCCTGGAGACCGTGGTGCTCGACCTCGACGGCGCCGACCGGCATGTCGTCGCGATCGGCGACGCGCAGACGGGGCGGTCCTCGCTGGTGCGTCATCTCGCGCACACCCTCGTCACGCGGTACACCCCCGAGGAGCTGGTATTCGCGGTGGTCGACCCGCGCCGTGGGCTGCGCAGCGAGGTGCCGGAGGAGTACCTCGGCGCGTACGCCGGGTCGACGGTGACGGCGGAGCGGCTCGTCGCGGCGATCCTGTCGGAGCTGCGGTCGCGGGTTCCGCACGGCGCGGATGACGAGCACGCGGCGGTCCCGCAGCCGAAGATCGTCCTGCTCGTCGACGACTACGAAGTGCTCACGGCCGGCGGCGGCTCACCGCTGCAGCCGCTCGCGCCGTTCGTGGCGATGGCGGCGGAGGTCAACCTGCACGTCGTCCTGACCCGGCGCACGGCCGGCGCGTCCCGCGGCGTGTTCGAGTCGGCCTTCGCGGCCATCCGCGACTCTGGGGCGGTCGGGCTGCTGTTCTCCGGCGACCGGTCGGAGGGCCAGCTGCTCGGGTCGGTGCGGCCTACGCGGCTGCCCGTCGGGCGGGCCCAGCTGGTGCGTACCGGCGAGCCCGTGGTCACGGTGCAGCTCGCCCACCAGTCGCCCGCCGACGCACCGCTGGAAGGCCACGGCTTCGGCTCGGCCTGAACGGCCCCGGCCGCGTGCCGGCGCTGCTCTGCCGAGCGCAGCAGAACGGGCTGCAACCGGGCGGTGGGGCGGTGGCACGGCAGAAGGACCGGCGGCGACGAACCCGCGGCGGTGGCACGATCACCTTCATGTCGATGTCTCCACTCGCCCCGCCCGGACGCGCCGACCGGATCGACCTGAACAGCGATCTCGGTGAGAGCTTCGGCGCCTGGCGGCTCGGCGATGACGAGGCCGTGCTCGAGCTCGTGACCAGCGCCAACGTCGCCTGCGGCTTCCACGCGGGCGACCCGCGCACCCTGCGGGAGGTCTGCGCGTGGGCGGCCGAGCGGCACG
>JBOFLR010000666.1:0-3538 GCA_051657965.1 Dermatophilaceae bacterium | reverse complement strand
CCGACGCGGCGCACCGGCCAGTACGCCTCGGGGGCGAGGAGGATGGCGAGCAGCCCCGCCTCGAGCGTCATCGACCCGTGGGTGAGGCGGATGCCGACCGTGACGGCGACGATCGCGACCGAGATCGAGGCGAGCAGCTCCAGGGCCGCCGAGCTGAGGAACGCGGTGCGCAGCGTGCGCATGGTCGCCCGCCGGTGCCGTGCGCTGACCTCGGCCACGACGTCGACCTGCCGCTCGGCGCGCCCGTAAGCGACGAGAGTGGGCAGCCCGCGCATGACGTCGAGGAAGTGGCCGCCCAGCGACTCCAGTGCACGCCAACGCCGTTCGGTCTCTGCCGCGGTCTGGTGCCCGATGAGCGCGGCGAACACCGGCAGCAGTGGCAGGGTGACCACGACGACCAGCGCGCTGACCCAGTCGACCCAGAACAACGCGAGCACGGCGAGCACGGGCACCACCGCCGCGGCGACCAGCGCCGGCAGGAACCGCGCCGCGTACGGCTCGACGGATGCCGCCCCCTGCGCCGCCAGGGTGGCCCCCCGGTCGGGGTCGGGCCGTCCCTCGGCCGGGAGGTGCAGCCAGCGGATGACGAGCGCCTCCCGCACCGCCGAGCTCACCTCGACGCCTGCTGCCGCGGCGGCTCGCTCACCGGCCCAGCCGAGCGCGGCCCGGGCGGCGAACAGCACGGCCAGGGCGAGCGCGGGCCCGGTGCGGTCGTCATCCGACACCACCGCGACGACCAGCGCGGTGAGGGCGAACGCGAGCCCGATGGTGGCCACGCCCTGGGCCACCCCCACCGCGGCGAGCAACGCCACCGGGCGGCGGGCCTGCGGCACGGCTCGCAGCAGGCGCGGGTCGAACGGCCTCACGGCACCGACACCGGCGCCGGGAGGTGATGGGTGCCGAGACGCCGGCGGAACACCCAGTACGTCCAGCCCACGTAGAGCAGCATCACCGGCACGAACACCGCTGCGGCCCAGGTCATGATGGTCAGCGTGAGCGGGCTGCTGGCGGCGCCGTCGATGCTCAGCGAGAGCCCGCCGGCGAGGGTGCTGGGCAGGACGTCCGGGTGGAGCGCGGTGAAGTACGTGGCGACCGCGCCGGCGATGGCCACGGCGGTGCCGGCGAACGCCCAGCCCTCGCGGCCCCTGGTGTTCGCGGCGACGCCGCCGACCAGAGCCACCGCGGCGACGCCGGAGAGCAGCCACGTCGTGGCGGTGCCCTGGGTGAGCCCGAGCCAGGCCAGCAGCGCGACCGCCAGCCCAGCGGCGACGATGCCGAGCCGGGTGGCGAGAGCGCGGGCGTCGTCCCGGATCGGGCCGGTCGTCTTCAGCGCGAGGAACACCGCGCCGTGGGCGAGGCTGAGCGCCAGCACGGTGAGGCCGCCGAGGATGCTCGGCAGGTTGAGCAGGGTGGCCAGGGTGCCGGTGTACTCGTAGTCGCGGTCGATGGGCAGGCCGCGGACGACGTTGGTGAGCGCCACCCCGACGAGGAACGGCGCGACCAGCGAGCCGCCGACGATGGCGGCGTCCCACCGGGCCCGCCAGGCCGCGTCACTGCGCTTGTGCCGGAACTCCAGCCCCACGTTGCGCACGATGAGCGCGAGCAGCAGGAGCAGCAGCGGCAGGTAGAGCGCCGAGAACATCGTGGCGTACCACTCCGGGAACGCGGCGAACATCGCACCACCGGCGGTGAGCAGCCAGACCTCGTTGCCGTCCCAGTGCGGGCCGATCGTCGTGAGCATCAGCCGGCGTCGCCGCTCGCCGTCGCCCCCGCCGCTCTTGTCACCGTCGCCGTCCTGGGTGCTCCGGCCGAGCACGGGCAGTAGCGCACCGACGCCGAAGTCGAAGCCCTCGAGCACGAGATACCCGGCCCAGAGCAGCCCGACCAGGCCGAACCAGAGAAGCGGGAGATCCATGGCGGTGTCCCTTTCGATGTCGTGCGGGTGCGGGTCTCTCGCGAGGTGCGTCGAACGGGTCAGTAGGCCACCTGGAGTGGCGCGTCCGCGTCATCCGCCACGGCCGTGCGTTCACGCGGGTCCTGGAACGGGTCGGCGCCGCGGCGCACGTACCGCAGGAAGAGCTTGACCTCGACCACGGCCAGTGCCGCGTAGACCAGGGTGTAGGCGGTCATCGACATCCACACCTCGGTGACGCCGACGCTGGGCGAGACACCCGAAGTGGTCGTCATCAGGCCGTAGACGACCCAGGGCTGGCGGCCGGTCTCGGTGAAGATCCAGCCCCAGCTGTTCGCGAACAGCGGGGCGAGCGGGGCGAGGACGGCGACCCAGAACCACCAGCGCGCGGTCGGCACACGGGTGCCGCGGGTGAACCACAGGGTCGCCGCCGCGAACGCCATCGAGAGGAATCCCAGGCCCATCATGAACCGGAACGACCAGTACGCGAGGGGGATGACGGGCGCGTAGTCGTCGGCGACGACGAAGGGCGCGATCTCCGGCCCGTAGCGCTCGGCGACCTGCTGCGCCATCGCGCGTTCGCTCTCGCGCAGCGGGTCGATGCCTTCGACCTCGCCGTCCCACGTGCCGGTGGCGAGGAAGCTGAGCAGGCCCGGCACCTCGACGAGGCGGGTGGCCTCGGTGCCGTCGAGCGAGCCGATGCTGAGCACCGAGAACGGTGCGTTCGACTGCGTCTCGTACAGCGCCTCGGCGGCGGCCATCTTCATCGGCTGCACCTCGGTCATGACCTTGCCCTGGATGTCGCCGGTGATCGTGACCCCGAGCGCGGCGACCAGGGTGACGGTGGCTCCGACGCGAACCGCGGTGCGGTACATCGGCTCGTCCGGGGTGCGGCGCTCGCGGCGCAGCAGCCACAGGCCCACGCCCATGACCACCGCGCCGCCGACCATGTACGAGGCGAGGATGACGTGGGGGAACGTGATGAGCTGCACCCTGTTGGTGAGCACCGCGACGAAGTCGCTCATCTCGGCGCGACCGCTCTCGGGGTCGAACCGGAACCCGACCGGGTTCTGCATGAACGAGTTCGCGGCGAGGATGAAGTACGCCGACAGCACCGTGCCGACGTGCACCACCCACATCGTGGCCGCGTGCAGCCGCTCGGGGATCCGGCCCCAGCCGAACAGCCAAAGCCCGAGGAAGGTCGACTCGAGGAAGAACGCGAGCAGCGCCTCCAGGGCGAGCGGCGCGCCGAAGACGTCGCCGACGAACCGCGAGTACGCCGACCAGTTCATGCCGAACTGGAACTCCTGGACGATGCCGGTGACCAGGCCGAGCGCGAAGTTGATGGCGAACAGCTTGCCGAACAGCTTGGTCAGCCGCAGGTACTCGGGCCGGTGCGTGCGGACCCATCCGGTGTGGAACGCGGCGACGATCGCCGACAGCCCGATCGTGACCGGCACGAAGAGGAAGTGGTAGACGGTCGTGATGGCGAACTGCCACCGGGCGACATCGACGGCATCCACTCGGTCCCTCCACCATCTGCTACGACTACGTGCCGTAGTAGAAACTACACGACGTCGTAGACAGCGTCGAACCCGGCCCATACGGGACGCGCCGGCTCGGGCG
>JBOFLR010000665.1:0-1744 GCA_051657965.1 Dermatophilaceae bacterium | reverse complement strand
GCCCGGTGGGTGAGCGCCGACCACGACGGGAGTAGCTCGGTGAACTGGTCGTGGAGCGAGTCGACGATCCACGGTGGAACCGCGGGCGCAGTTGACCGGTAGCGCAACGCTGCTCTCCGGCAGCCTGTTGGCAACAGCCTTTATGCACGCCCCCACCGTCCTGTGCCGTCGCCTTCTTGCGCCACGACGGATGCGGTCGCTGGTGCGGTTGACGACCGAAGAGGTGTCGGCGCCGCCCCGGCAGGGTTGTGCGCGCACTGGTCGTCGCCGACATCACCGACCTGTTCCGGACGTTGTCGACAGGCCAGACGGCACCTCTGAACCTCAACCAGGGAGCACGCCGGTTCCATCGCCGACAAGGTCGCGACCCCTGTTTGGCGTGTCGGTGATCCCTGAGGTTGGATGATGTGCCGACACTCGACGATGACGATGAAGGGGATTGCGTGCCCGCCACGACAGCACCACCGGAGACGCGCATGGTCGCTGCCGGAATCGGCTTCCCGCTCTTGCCGGCGTCGACGTCAGGTCCATTGGGCTGGCCGATCCGTGACGCCGTTTCACGTGAAACACACCAGGCGGGCGATCTTCGACCGGTGGACGACGGCCCATCCCCGGCTGATGACACGGATGCACATCGCGCCGCAATCGCCGAATCCATGCCGAGGGCGGATGATGCGACTCCGCTTGCACAAGCCGTCGCCGAAGATGCACGAAGGCGAATCATCTTGACCGGCCGCGAGATCCCACGCCCGCCTCGCACCCGAGTACTCACTGTCGCGAACCAGAAGGGCGGAGTCGGGAAGACGACGACCACCGTCAACGTCGCCGCCGCGCTCGCCCAAGCCGGCAGCACGGTCGTCGTGATCGACCTCGACCCACAAGGAAATGCCAGCACCGCACTCGGCGTGGACCACCACAGCGAGATCCCGAGTGTCTACGACTCCCTGGTCGACGGACGCCCCCTCGGTGAGGTGATCTATCCATGTCCCGACGTCGCCGGGCTGTGGTGTGCACCGGCGACGATCGATCTTGCCGGAGCAGAGATCGAGCTGGTCTCACTGGTTGCTCGCGAGACCCGGCTTCAGAAGGCGCTGGCGGCCTACCTGAACGATCGTGCGGTTACAGGTGAGGGCGTCGACTACGTGTTCATCGACTGTCCGCCCAGCCTGGGCTTGCTCACCGTCAACGCGTTCGTCGCCGCGGAGGAGGTCTTCATCCCGATTCAGTGCGAGTACTACGCCCTCGAAGGGTTGTCCCAGCTGCTGCGCAACATCGAGCTCGTCCGTAGCCATCTCAACCCGATGTTGCACGTGTCGACCATCCTCTTGACCATGTACGACGGGCGCACGCGGCTCTCTGCTCAAGTCGCCGATGAAGTGCGCGAGCATTTCTCGGCACAGACATTGCGAGCCAGTGTTCCCCGATCCGTTCGGATCTCCGAGGCACCGAGCCACGCTCAGACGGTGATGACCTACGACCCGTACAGCAGTGGCGCGCTGTCCTACCTCGAGGCAGCGGTCGAGCTCGCGGAACGCGGCGCACCGACCGCGCCTGAACCCGCCCCGACATCGACGGAGGAAAGCGCGTGAGTGAGAAGCGACGAGCGTTGGGCCGCGGCCTGGGTGCGCTGATTCCCAGCGGATCGGCGACGAGCGTCACCGAGCGACCTGTCGATGTGTTCTTCAAGGACCGTGACGGGCCAGCCGGACCGGCGGATCTCCCTCCGGCACCCGCAGGACCTCCC
>JBOFLR010000664.1:0-6821 GCA_051657965.1 Dermatophilaceae bacterium | reverse complement strand
GTGTCGCGTCACCTCGATGAGCCGCCCTGGGGATGGCCGACGCGAGACCGAGTACGGCTCAGTAGTAACCGATCTCGCCGTCGAGCATCTCGCGCACGAGATCGAGGTGACCCGCGTGGCGAGCGGTCTCCTCGAGCATGTGCAGCAGAATCCAGCGCATGCTGGCGTCGCCCACCGAATGCAACGCCGTGCTGCCCACCTCGTCGAGGTCGCGCTCCGCGATCGCGGCGTCGGACCGCGCGCACTCCTCCTCGTACTCCTCGAGAAGCACGGTCAACGGCACGCCGTCGACCCGGAACTCGTAGTCTTCGACCGATCGTGCCTGCGGCCCGAATCCGCGTCCGGTGCCCGGCTCGCCGAGCAGGACTTCGCGGAACCACAGCTCCTCCGCCCAGCGCAGGTGCGCGAGGATCCCGGCTGGCGTCATCAGGGGTGAGCCCGGCAGCACGGACCGGTGCGCGGCGTCATCCGAGAGCCCTTCGCACTTGTACCGCACGATGCCGCGTTGGAGGTCGAACCAGCCGAGCAGTTGGGTGCGCTCGTCGGCGGAGCGGGGTGGTCGGTGTCTCGTCGCAGGCATGTCGACCACCCTGACACGCGGTTCGCGAGCCGACCCGGGAGCGGGCCGGGCGTGTCTCGACGGTGGCGCGGCACCGAGCACGTGGGAGCCTGTGCTGGTGCACACCCCGCCGGACTCGCGGCACGGCGTCGTCCTGCGCCGCTGGGGCCGTACCGTCGCCCGACGCGCGCGGCTCGTCGTGCTGCTGTGGGTGGTGTTCATCGTCGCCGCTCTCGTGGCCGCGCTCGGCGCCTTCGGTACGCCCAGCCTGTTCGACCGCCTCGACAGCGGTGAGGTCGTCGTCGACGGCGAGAACCGCGAGGGCCGAGGAGTCCTCGAGCAGGCCGGCAGCACCGGCTTCGGCACCTACACCCTCACCGTCGAGGGCGTCGATCTGACCGACCCCCAGGTGGCTGCTGCCGCCACGGATGCAGCCGAGCGCCTGACCGGGCTCGACCGGGTCGTGTCCGCCGTCAACCCGTTCGTGGTCCCCGGCGGCTCGTCGAGCCCATCCGCCCGGCCGTTCCTGCGCGACGGCGACCTGGACGCGGGCGGGTTCGCCACGGTGGTGACCTTCGACCCCACGAACACCGCCGAGGAGGAGGCGGCCGCGACCGCCGCGGTCGACACGGTGTTCGACGACCTGGTCCGCGAGGTCGGGGCCGAGTCCGCACGGCGCGGCGGCCTGCGCGCCCTGGTCGACCGCATCGTCGAGCAGGTACGGGTCGATGCCCAGCGCGGGGAGGGCATCGCGCTCCCGCTGAGCTTCCTGGTCATGGTGGTGGTCTTCGGCGGCCTGCTCGCCGCGAGCATCCCGGTGTTCGGAGCGGTGGCCTCGATCGCCGGCGCCCTGGTGTCCCTGCTCGGCTTCTCGTACCTGTTCGACCTGGACGCCTCGGTCGTCAACGTCGTCACGGTGCTCGGGCTGGGGCTGTGCATCGACTATGGCCTGCTCGTGGTGAGCCGCTTCCGCGAGGAGATGCGCGAGCTCCCCCGCCGCACCCGCCGGGTGCGCCCCCCACCGGCGCACATCGCACTCGTCGCCGAGCGCACCATGGAGCGGGCCGGCCGCACGATCGTGTTCTCCGCGCTCACCGTCGCCGTCTCCCTGGCCGGGCTGCTCGTCCTCGACATCGACTTCGTCCGTGCCGTCAGCGTCGCGGGCGTCTCGGTGGTCCTCCTCGCCCTGGCCGTGGCCCTCACGCTGATCCCGGCGCTGTGCGTGCTCGGCGCCCACCGCCTGCTCCGCGCGGGCGTCGAGACCTCGAGCGACGCCGGTGTGTTCGCCCGTCTGGCCCGAGTCGTCCATGGCAAGCCCTGGCTGGTCATCGGCCTCGTCACCGGGGTGCTCGTCCTACTCACCATCCCGGTGGCGCGGATGGAGCTCACCTCGTCCGGTGCCGAGCTGCTGCCGAAGGGCACCCCCGAGCGGGAGTTCGCCGTCGATCTGCGGGACCGGTACCCCCTGCTCGCGGGCGCCGAGGTGGTCGTCGTCACGCGTGGTACGCCGGTCGCCGAGGTGCAGGCCTGGGCCGCCGACGCCGCGAGCCGACCGGGTGTCGAGTCCGTCGACCCGGTGCGGGTGCTGCCCGGCGGTGTGGCGACCGTGGGCCTCCAGACCGGTGACGCCGGTGCCGGCCCGGCGTCACGGGAGCTGACCGCCGACCTCCGCGAGGACCGGCCGCCCTTCTCCCAGGCGTGGGTCGTCGGACAGGCGTCCGGCATCACCGACTTCCGGCAGACCATCGCCGACCGGGCGCTCTGGGCCGTCGGCGCGGTGGTGCTCGCGACCCTCGTCCTGCTCTTCCTCATGACCGGCTCGGTCGTCATCCCGGTCAAGGCGCTCGTCATGAACGTGCTGTCGCTCGGCGCCACGCTCGGTGTGCTGGTCTGGGTGTTCCAGGACGGCAACCTCGAGGGGCTGCTCGGCTTCACCTCGGTCGGCGGTGTCGAGGCCACCGTCCCGCTGCTCGCCCTCGCCTTCGGGTTCGGGCTGTCCATGGACTACGAGGTGTTCCTGCTCTCCCGCATCGTCGAGCTGCACGCGCAGGGACACGACACGAGGTCGGCGGTGACCCTCGGGCTGCAGCGCTCGGGGCGCATCATCACCTCGGCGGCGTTGCTGATGGTCATCGTGTTCGCCGGGTTCGCCGCCGGCGATCTGCTCGTGCTCAAGCAGACCGGGGTCGCGTTGGTGCTCGCCGTGGTCATCGACGCCACGGTGGTGCGCATGTTGCTCGTCCCGGCCACGATGTCGGTGCTCGGGTCGGCGAACTGGTGGGCCCCCGCTCCGCTCCGCCGCCTGCACGAACGCTTCGGGATCGTCGGGTGAGCCTGGATGACGCGCCGCGCCTCACCGTGCGAGCGCTCGCCTCACCTGCCGACGTCGTCGCGGCCACCGGCGCGCACCCGCTGGCGCTGCTCGACCTCGGCGACGGTGAGCGACCTCGTGGTTTCGCGGTCGGCACCGACTTGCGAACCGGGGCCGTCGTCGTCGCTCGGGCCTCCGACCATGGTGTTCCCGGCGTCGCCCTGCTCGGCACCGGCATCTCGTACGCTGCGCTCCTGCGTGATCAGCAGGTTCGAACCTGGCTGCGTCACAGCGATGTCCGCCACGTCAGCGCACCCCGCGAGAGCTTCGACGCGGTCCGCCCCCACCTGCCGTTCGACCCCGACCGCAGCGGCGACTGGGACTGGATGTGGACCCGCACGCCTCCCCCGGAGCTCGCCGCCGAGGACCGCGTCCGGGTGCTGGGACCGTCCACCCGGGACGAGCTGCTCGACTTCCTCCGCCGCGCCAGCCCACGCACCCATGGGCAGCCGTTCGCCCGGACCGGGCAGGTCTGGGTCGGCATCCGCACCGATCGGGGACGGCTCGTCGCGTGCGGTGGCAGCGAGGCGTCGGAGGCCGGCACACCGGTACTGGCCGGCATCGCCGTCGACCCCGCCCGTCGTGGGCAGGGGCTCGGTGCGGCGGTGACGGCCTACCTCACCCGACGGGCGGTCGCCGACACCGGCACGTGCGCACTGGGCATGTTCGCCGACAACGTCGTCGCCCGGCGCCTCTACCACCGCCTCGGCTACACGACCGGGATGGAGTGGCACAGCGCCTGGCTCGCCGCGCCGTTCCGGCCTCAGGGCTACTGACACCGCAACCCTTGATCCTCAGTTCAGGCCGTCCCCACAGTAGAAGCCCGGCCGACCCGTACGCCGGGTGAAACCTCCGCCCCACGGTCAGCGTGTGACATCGAGAGGTCCGTTCCTGGCCTCGACCACATACACCGACCACGAACCAGAGAAGAGGACACCATGCCGTCCCGCCCAGGGCACCTGTCCGGCAACCGAGCCCGTCGGTGGTCGATCGCCGCCACCGCGACCGCGCTGACGCTCACCGGTACCTGGCCTGCTGTCGCGGCGCCATCCGACCCCACGCCTCGACCGCCGGCGGGCCTGGTGTCCACCGGCATCCCCTGGGTCGACGACTGGTGGAAGCAGGACACGTGGTGGATGACGCGCACGCCCGAGCCGACGACCTCCCCCGTACCGAGTGCGAGCCCCTCGCCCACACCGAGTGCGAGCCCCACCCCATCGGAGTCGAGCACAGCCGACCCTCACGTCGACCTGGCCGAGCGGATCGCCTCGGACATGACCGGCAAGCACGAGGAGCGCCCGCACGGCGTTCCCGAGAGCTACGACTGGGCAGCCGGGCCCCGGGTCGGGTACGGCAACAGCTGTCCGTCCGACTGGAACGCGATGATCCCGTGGGGCCAGGCCTACGAGCCGGCGAGCGGCAACCCGGCGACCAACACCCGGGTACATGTCAAGGACCTGCAGACGCTCTACCTCAGCAAGACCGACGGCCGGTGGCACGTCTGGCAGTCCAGCGAGGACGTCGGCGGGGCGATGTATGTCGAGGACTTCGCCGGTGACGAGTCCAAGAGCGGCCCGGAGTACGTGCGCGACGAGCCCGACGGTGGCCAGTCCGCCGTTCCCGGCGACGGGTTCACCTTCCACTTCTGGACTCCCAAGCGCGCCACCGTCGACTGCTCCGACATCGCCGGGGTCGTGAGCACCGTGCAGGCCCGCCTCGTGGTCGACGACCCGGCGAAGCCGGACGACCGGAGCACCGCCCGTTTCCTCATGTCGGTCGGAGCCGACTACTGGCGCACCCTCGACGCGCAGTGGGCGTCGGGCTGGTCGAACAACGGCGACATCGGCATCGGCAAGTTCCGCTTCGTCGGAACCGAGTTCACGAGCTACTACATGACGACCATGACCGAGGACCAGCTCGCCGAGAACCCGCCACCGCTCTGACCGAACCGGCACGAACTCGCGCGCACCGCCGGCGCGTCGGGCGGGCGTCATCCGCATAGTGTTTCGGATGACGCCCGCCCACCACCGCGAGAGAGGCCCACCCGATGCCCACCGTCAGCAACGGCGACGTCGACATCCACTACACCGACACCGGCGGCGACGGCCGCCCGGTGGTGCTCGTCCACGGGTGGCCGCTCAGCGGGGTCGCCTGGAAGGACCAGACCCAGCCGCTCATGGATGCCGGGCAGCGGGTCATCGCCTACGACCGCCGCGGGTTCGGACGCTCGGGCAAGCCCGGCGCGTCATCCGCGTACGACTACGACACGCTCACCGGTGATCTCGACGCGCTGCTCACCACGCTGGACCTGCGCGACGTGGCGCTGGTCGGCTTCTCGATGGGCGGCGGTGAGGTGGCGCGCTACCTCGGCACGAGGGGCGCCGAGCGGGTGCGCTGTGCCGCGTTCGTGGCGGCGATCCCGCCGGGTCTGCTCAAGGACGAGGAGCACCCCGACGGTGGTCTCGACCTCGGGACGATCGGGTCGCTGCAGGACGGCCTCCGGGCCGACCCGGCCGGGTTCCTCGACGAGTTCCTCACCGGGTTCTTCAGCGCCGGCGGTGCGCTGAAGGTCAGCGAGGACCAGCGCCAGGAGGCGCTCGCGCTCGCCCATCAGGCCGACGTGCACGCCGCCGTCGAGTGCATCGGCAGCTGGGTCACGGACTTCACGGCCGACGTCGCCTCGATCACGGTGCCGACTCTCGTGGTGCACGGTGACTCCGACGCGACGGTGCCGTTCGAGGTGTCCGGGAAGCGCACCCACGAGATGGTCGCCGGCAGTGAGCTGGTGCTCGTCGAGGACGGTCCGCACGGCATCACCACCTCGCACGCCGACCAGGTCAACGCCGCGCTGGTCGACCTCGTCTCCCGCTGAGTCGACTCCGCGGGAAACCGGTGTCATCACGCGGGTTTCGTGCAGCCGTCGTACGTGACCGGATGACGGTCAGCCGGTGAGTGCCTTCCCTGCAGGAGCCGCCGAGCCCGGCTCGCCGGCCGGCCCGACCGGCCTGCTGTCGATGCCGGCCTCCGCGCGCTGCTGCGCGGTGATCGGGGCCGGGGCGTCGGTGAGCGGGTCGTAGCCACCACCGGACTTGGGGAAGGCGATGACGTCGCGGATGCTGTCGAACCCACCGAGCAGCATGACGATGCGGTCCCAGCCGAACGCGATGCCCCCGTGCGGCGGGGCGCCGTACTGGAACGCGTCGAGGAGGAACCCGAACTTCTCCTGCGCCTCCTCGGCGGACAGACCCATCACGGCGAAGACCCGTTCCTGCACGTCGCGCCGGTGGATACGGATGGAGCCCCCGCCGATTTCGTTGCCGTTGCACACCAGGTCGTACGCGTAGGCCAGCGCCTCACCCGGCCGCTCGTCGAAGGTGTCCTCGAACTCGGCCTTGGGTGAGGTGAACGCGTGATGCACCGCGGTCCACGCACCGCCGCCCACCGCGACATCACCTGCCGCGACGGCGTCGCCGACCGGCTCGAACAGCGGCGCGTCGAGCACCCAGAGGAAGCTCCACGCCGACTCCTCGACCAGCCCGCACCGCTTCCCGATCTCGAGCCGGGCCGCGCCGAGCAGCGCCCGCGAGCTCTTCGTGGCACCGGCGGCGAAGAACACGCAGTCACCGGGCCGGGCGCCGACCTGGGCTGCGAGACCGGCGAGCTCGTCATCCGAGAGGTTCTTCGCGACCGGCCCGGTGAGGGTGCCGTCGTCCTGCACGAGCACGTAGGCGAGGCCGCGGGCGCCGCGCTGCTTGGCCCACTCCTGCCAGGCGTCGAGCTGCTTGCGCGGCTGGCTCGCCCCGCCGGGCATGACGACGGCGCCGACGTACTCGGCCTGGAACACGCGGAACGGGGTGCTCGCGAAGTACTCGGTGCACTCGACGAGCTCGG
>JBOFLR010000663.1:0-4944 GCA_051657965.1 Dermatophilaceae bacterium | reverse complement strand
AGCTGCTGCATGGCCTGCCGGACGTCGAGACGCACCTCGACGGAGGCATGGCGGTCGTGGCGATCGGGGAGGTCCAACTCACCGAGGTCTCCGGCCCGGCGAGTGCTGGCCGTGCGCTCACGGCGCAACCGGTCGAGGCTGGCGTTGACCACGATGCGGTGCAGCCAGGTGGTGACGGCGGCCTCGCCCCGGTAGGCATCGGCACGACGGAACGCCGAGATGAAAGCCTCCTGGACGGCGTCGGCGGCGAGCTCCCGATCGGACGTGGTGCGCACCGCGACGGCATACATGCGGTCGCGGTGCCGACGGAACAGCTCGCCGAACGCGACCCCCTGGTCACCGGCGACGTGCCGCGCGATCAGGTCGCCGTCGTCCAGGTCGCTGAGGTCATCCATGGCAGGTGGGCTCGACCCGGCATCAGCCGGCGACCACGACCTCGTCGAGCCACGCCCGCCGCTTGCCGCGGTCGTCGACGGAGACCTTGGTGTACCAGACGATGACGTACTGGCCGGTGAGGTTGGCGGGGACGTCGAAGGACACCTGGCCCTGCGCAGCCGCTCGCTCGCCGACCTTGGTGGCACCGTCCAACCTCGCGTCCGGCCCCAGGAACACCTGGATGTCGCTGGCGACCGGGAGGTCCAGCCGCACCTGCTGCGGCTTCTTGTTGGGTCCGAGGTCGACGATGAGACCCAGCCCCTTCTTCAAGCCGCCGAACTCGTCGTTGCGGTAGTTCTCGGAGTACCAGCCACTGTTCGGATCACCGTCATAGGCCTTCGGAGTGAGGTTGTCGTTCTCCTCACCGTCGCCCTCGGGGTCATACGACCGTACGCCGAGCACGGCAAGTGGCTCGGCCGGCGGCGGCGCCCCAGGGGATGACGTCGTCGTCGGGGAAGGCGCAGGAGCCGAGGGTGTCGACGGGGCTGCCGGCACCGGGGTGTCGCTGCCACCCAAGCCGAAATCGGCGGTGTTGGAGCCGATCCGGGTCACACCCCAGACGGCGATGGCCAGGGCGAGGATGACGAACCCGGCAACGATACGCAGTGCCAGGCGCGACTCGTCGCGGGTGAGCGGCCGTCCCGGCACGAGAGGCGCAGGAGGATCCAGGGGGTCGTCGACGCGGGACTGGGGCGCCGTGACGGCGACCGCGCCGTCGTGCGCGTCCCATGGAGATCCGGACGGCTGCTCACTCCACTGCGGGTCGGCCGGCTCCTCCCAGCGGGGTTCGCCGACCGAGCCTGCGAGGTGGCCGGCCGAGCGGTCGGGGGAGGGTGCAGCGCGAAGGTCGGACACACGGTCGGCGGCGCGGCGGGTCAGGCCGCCGGCACGCTCTCCCAGGCTGCTGAAGGCGCCGGCCACCGCTGCGGCGGCGGCTCCGACAGCAGCACCGGCGGACCCTGCAGCAGCACCAGTACCCGCAGCAGCAGCGGTCGTACCCGCCGAGGGGCCGACCATATGGTCCTGCTGCGTCGGCGGACCGGGCGTCTCGGTCGTCGGGGCACCGTCGAAAGACGGTGTGGAACGCACCAGGACCTGGGTGTGCTCGGTGCCGGTTCCGGCGATGTCCCACCCGGGTTCATCGACCGTCGAGGGCTCCGTGTCACCGGCGGCAGGCTCGGCGTCGTCCACGGCCATCGCCCGGGGCACACCGGCATCCGCACCGGGTGCCGGCTCGTCATCGGCACGCTCCGCTGCGCCGTCTCCAGGATCGGTATCGGCGTGGCCGCCCCAGGCCGGAGGGGTCGCCGTGCGGGCGTCATCCGCATCGGCCTGAGGAGTCGCCGGGCGTCCGACCACCTGGCGTGTGGGCCAGGGCGCCACCTGGCGGGCGTAGTCGCCCGGGGAGGTGGGGCCGTGGTCGTCGTTGAGGGTGAGACGGCATAGCGCGTCGAGGTCGCGTGGCACCCCGGCGGCGATCTCGGACGGGGCGGCCACCCCGCCGGAGACGCGAGGGGCCGGGCCGAGCCCGGACCCACCCGAGCCGAGCGGCCACAGACCGGTCAGTCCGGCGTAGGCGAGGGCGACCACACCGACCGCGTCGCGTCGCCCGGCCTCGCCGGCGTCGACCCCTTCCTCGTCGGCGCGCACGGCGGCGATCTCGAGACCGCGGAGGCGGACGTCACCCTCGGCGGTGCGGAGCACGTCGTCGGGGGTCAGGTCGAGGTGGTGCAGGCCGCGCTGGCGAGCCGCCTCGAGTGCGGCGGCGACCTCACCGGAGATCCGGCGCACCTCGTCGCCGGGGACACCACCTCCGACGACCAGCTCGGTCAGGCTGTGGGCGCCGTCGAGATCCTCCTCGACGACGTAGGCGAGGTCCGGGTCGGCGCCGACGTCGAGGACACGGATGAAGACCGGATGGGTGACCGAGGCAGCACGCCGTGCGGCGTCGAGGAGATCACCGGTTCGGGGGTCGTCGGCCGGGATCGCGAGGATGGAGACCCGCCGGCCGAGGGTGGTGTCGTCGGCATCCCACCGCTCGGTGCCGGACCGTTGCTCCAGGCGCCGACGTACGGTGTACCGGCCACCGAGGACGGTGCCGGGTCCCACACCCCTCACCGTGGCTCCTTCCGGTCATCGTCCGCGGCCCGCGCCACTCACTCCCGCACCGCGCGGGGATGGATGGCTCCATGGTAGGCGCAGCGGAGTCAGCGATGGCGCAGCCGGTGAAGCAGCGGATCGAGGGCGCGAGCCACCTCACGCACGCCGAGCAGGTGGGCCACGCCCCAGGTGACCGCGAGCTGCACCAGTCCCGCCACCGCGAGCACGAGGACTCCCTCGAACAGGGCGGGGAGCCCACGCTCTGCTCCGAGGTCGGGGAGGAGCGTGCGCACGGCCACACCGAGGACGACGGCGGTGGCGACGGCTGGCACCGCGAGCCGCGTGAGCATGCCGGATGCCGCACGCAGACCGAGTGGCCCGTGCTGGCGGCGCAGGACGACGAAGCCGAAGACGGCGCCGACCGTGTAGGCGAGGCTCTGCCCGGCGGACAGGGCGACCGTCGTGTGCCGCGGGTCGAGGGTCGCGGCGAGGAGCGCTCCCACCGTGGCGGTGCCGGTGACCACGCACTGGGTCCGGAACGACCACCACGTCTGCTGCTTGGCGTAGAACGTGCGGTCGTTGACGTACACCCAGCCGAGGGGGATGACGCCCGCCACCAGTCCCAGCAGCACCACCGCGACGGCATCCGTCCCGCGCAGCGGGTTGTCGAAGAACAGCGTGGAGGTGAGCATCGGGGCGAAGGCGAGCACGAAGGTCACCCCGGGTACGAGCAGGACGGCCGGCATCCGCAGGCCCTGGTCGCGCAGCCGGAGCAGCTCGGGCTCGTCGTCACGGGAGGCGGCATCCGACATCCGGGTGAACAGCGCGGTGACGAGCGAGACGGTGACCAGTCCGTGCGCGAGCATCATGACGAGGAGGGCGAGCTGGAACGAGGTGAGATCAGGGGCGTCGACGCCGGCCCGGGCGGCTTCCTGGGAGGCGCGGGTCAGCACGTTCGAGGTGACGACGTAGCCGAGCTGGCTGACGACGACCGAGCCGAACGTCCATCGCGCCACCGAGGAGACCGCGCCGAGCCCGTGCCCGCGTAACCCCCACACGGGGCGGTACCGGAAGCCGATCCGGCGCAGCGGTAGGACGAGGGCGAGCGCCTGCACCGCGATCGAGACCGTGGCGGTGCCGGCGAGGATCGCGATCATCTCGGGCGTCCAGTCGCCGGGGGCTGCCTCGAGCGGGAGGTCGGCGAGGCGGAACCACAGCAGTCCGGCGACGGCGACGAGGTTGGCGAGGGCCGGTGCCCAGGTGAACGCGAAGAACCGGTTGTCAGCGGCGAGCACCTGCCCGAGCAGGGTGTACAAGCCGTAGAAGAACACCTGCGGCATGCAGATGACGGCGAACACCTGGGCGAGCTGTACCGCGGCCGGGTCCTCGACCCGGTAGTAGAGGCGCACGACGAGCGGGGCGAGCACGGTGAGCGCCACGGTCGCGACGCCGAGGAGCAGCAACGCGGCGGTGAGCAGCCGGTTGACGAACTCGACACCGCCGTCCTCGCGCTGGCGAGCACGGAGGATCTGCGGGACGAGCACGGCGTTGAGGACACCGCCGGCGAGTAGCAGGTAGAACTGGTTGGGAAGGGTGTTCGCCGCGGTGAACGCGGTGGAGGACAGTCCGAAGGCGCCGATCACCGAGGCGAGCAGGGAGGCGCGCAGCAGCCCGGCGGCGCGGCTGACCAGCGACCCGGCAGCCATGACGGCGCCGGACCGGCCGACGCTCGGAGCGGGCGTGCTCACCCCGCGTCGCCGGCGAGCCGCTGCCACGCCAGGCGGGCGATGCGGCGCTCGTTGGGGAAGGTGAGGTGCCGGTGTGCGTCGCGCAGCGGCAGCCAGGCGACGTCGATGGCCTCGTGGTCGGGGTCGTTCTCGATGGTCAACCGGCCGCCGACCGCCTCGAGCAGGTAGTGGTGCACGTACTTGTGGATGCGCCGGTCGCCGGCGGCGAACCAGTAGTCGATGGTGCCGAGCTCGACGAGTACGACACCCTCGATCCCGGTCTCCTCGGCGACCTCGCGTGCGGCGGTCTGGGGAAGGGTCTCCTCGCCCTCGATGTGGCCCTTGGGCAGGCACCACTCGACCCGGCCGGCACGGTTGCGCCGGGCGATGACGGCGATCCTGGCCTCGCCCCGGTGGACGTCGACCACCACCCCACCGGCGCTGCGCTCCTCCACGGCCGGCAGCCTCCGGGGAGCTCCCCCGGAGGGATCGGCCGGGGCGTGCGTCATCCTGTCACTGTAACCACTGGGGCCTCCGGGGGCGGCGCGACGCGGGCAGCTCCGCCCCCGGAGGGACCCGGCTCGCGCCCCGCCTACCCTTGGGGATCGTGCCCGGTCCCTCCGTCCCGCCCGCGCTGCTGCGGCAGGCCGTCGCCCACCTGGCACCGGTGCTCGCGGTGCTC
>JBOFLR010000662.1:0-1724 GCA_051657965.1 Dermatophilaceae bacterium | reverse complement strand
GCCGTGGATGCCGTGGATGCCGTGGACGTGGACACGGCCGCGGTGGCCGAGCTGGTCGCGGCGCTTCCGGACGGTGTGGTCGTCACCGCGCCCGAGGCGGTCGAGAAGTACCGGCACGACTGGACGCGAGACACCCGGGCCGGCATCCCGCTCGCCGTGGTCCGTGCCGAGACCGCGGTCCACGTGCAGGAGGCCGTGCGCTGGGCGGCGCGGCACGGCATCCCGGTCGTTCCCCGTGGCGCCGGGTCGGGGCTCTCCGGGGGTGCGCTCGCGGTCGACGGCGGCATCGTGCTCTCGCTCGAGCGGATGCGCGCCATCGAGGTCGACACCGCCGCCCGCGTCGCCGTGGTTGAGCCCGGCGCGCTGAACGTCGAGGTCAAGCGGGCCGTCGCCGAGCACGGCCTGTGGTACCCGCCGGACCCCAGCTCGTACCAGATCTGCTCGATCGGCGGCAACATCGCCACCAACGCCGGCGGCCTGTGCTGCGTCAAGTACGGCGTCACCACCGACTACGTGCTGGGGCTCGACGTCGTCCTCGCCGACGGCACGCTGGTGACCCTCGGTGGCCGGCGGATCAAGGATGTCGCCGGGCTCAGTTTGCTCAAGCTGTTCGTCGGCTCCGAGGGCACCCTCGGTGTCGTCACTCGCGCCGTCCTGCGGCTCGTCCCTGCCCAGCCGCCGCGGTCCACTGTGGTGGCGACGTTCCCGACCGTGGCGGATGCCGCGGCGGCGGTCGTCGAGCTCGGCCGCACCGTGCGTGCGTCCATGGTCGAGCTGATGGACCGGGCGAGCGTGAACGCCGTCGAGGACCACCAGCCGATGGGCCTGGACCGCGACGCCGGTGCGCTGCTCGTCATCCAGACCGATGCCCCGGGTGCAGCCCGGGAGGAGGAGGCGGCGGCGGTGGTGTCGGTGTGCGAGCGCGCCGGTGCCAAGGAGGTCTTCGCCACCGACGACCCCGACGAGGGCGAGCTGTTCGTGCAGGCCCGCCGGCTGCACTTCACCGCCATCGAGGCGCGCGGCACGGTGCTGCCCGAGGATGTCGGCGTGCCCGTGCCGGTGCTGCCCGAGCTGCTCGCCGCCGTGGAGCGGATCGCGGCCCGGCACGACGTGGAGATCCCCGTCGTGGCGCACGCCGGCGACGGCAACACCCATCCGGCCATCGTCTACCGCCCCGGCGACGCCGACGCCGAGCGGCGTGCGCGGCGTGCCTTCGAGGAGGTCATGGCCGCCGCGATCGCGCTCGGTGGCACCATCACCGGGGAGCACGGCGTCGGCCGGCTCAAGGCCGGGGCCCTGGAGGCTCAGCTCGGCGCCGACGTCATCGAGCTGACCCGGCGGGTGAAGTCGGCACTCGACCCGCACGGCATCCTCAACCCCGGCGCCGTCCTCCACATGGAGCAGTGAGGACCTCCGACCGGGCGTCCGCCGGCTGCCCCGTGATCGTTCACCAGGTGGCGAGGCAGCGGCTCAGGGAGGCCCACGCCGGAAGGGCGGGGAGTAGTCGGAGTGCGGATGAGCGGCAACTCGTCTTATGCCATGTCGTCGGCTGATACGGTACGAAACGTGTCGTACTGGATCTGCGCGTGACCGCACCATCGCGTTCCGACCGTCGAGGCGGGCGTCCTCGCGACGACCGCCGTGAGGGCGAGATCCTCGAGGTGGTCACCTCGCTGCTGGGCGAGCGCGGCTATGACGGGGTCACTTTCGAGGAGGTCGCCCGT
>JBOFLR010000661.1:0-2702 GCA_051657965.1 Dermatophilaceae bacterium | reverse complement strand
CGGTCGCCACGGACAGGGCGATGGTCTGGAAGCTGGTGAGGATGACGCCCGCCGCCACCATCCCGGGCAGGAACCAGCGCGCGGCCGTCATCCCCCTCGCCGCCCCGTCGGCGCCCTCGAAGGAGTCGCCGAAGATCACAGAGAACAGGGCGAGCAGCAGGATCGGCAGCAGGAACGAGAAGAACACCGCCTCCTTCTCGCGGGAGAACATCCGCACCTCCAGGAGGGTGCGGTCGAGACCGATGGCGAGGGTGTTCATGCGGGCACCTCCACGGTGTGGGTGGCGGCGTCGTCGGTGACGACGTGAGGGGCGATGAGGGTGAGGTAGGTCTCCTCGAGGGAGGGACGGGTGACGGTGAGACCCGGCACCTCTCCGTCCGGGAAGCGCGCGGCCAGCCGGGCGACCTCGGCCGTCGGGGTGTCGGTGCGGATGACGCGCGCCGCGCCGCCCTCGGTCCAGGTCACCGTCGCCTCGGCGTCGCGGCCGCGCAGCCCGGCCGGGGTGTCGAGGGCGAGCAGCCGGCCGGCGGCGATGACGCCGACCCGGTCGGCGAGGTGCTCGGCCTCGTCGAGGTAGTGCGTGGTGAGCAGGATGGTCGTGCCGTCGTCGGCGAGCGAGCGGATGAGGCCCCAGAAGTCACGTCGGGCTTGCGGGTCGAAGCCGGTCGTCGGCTCGTCGAGGAAGAGCAGCTCCGGGGCGCCCACGATGCCGAGGGCGACGTCGAGGCGGCGGCGCTGACCACCGCTCAGCCCGACGACGCGGTCACGCGCCTGCTCGGTCAGCCCCACCGCGGCGAGCACCTCGTCGACGTCGCGCGGTCGCCGGTAGCACCGGGCGGTGCTCGCGAGCACCTCGCGCGGTGTGAGCAGGTCGAGACCGCCGCTGGTCTGCAGCACGATGCCGATGCGGTCGCGCCACGAGCGCGGCGCACCCTGCGGGTCGGTGCCGAGCACCGACACCTCGCCGCCGTCGCGGGAGCGGAAGCCCTCGAGGACCTCGACGGTCGTGGTCTTGCCGGCGCCGTTCGGCCCGAGCAGTGCGAAGACCTCGCCGAGGTGCACGTCGAGGTCCAGGCCGTCGACGGCGCGGCGTGCGCCGTAGCGCTTGGTCAGTCCCCTGATGGTGATGGCGTTCTCGTCCATGGCCCCAGCCTGGTCGCGCCCGGATGACGCGGCGACGCCTTCCCGGTGGACCGCCCGTCCACCGACCGGTGGACGGGGCGGTCATCCCCCGACTCTCACGTGTGTCTCGCGACCCTCACCTGGCGCCCGGTGGAGCGCTCCCGCCGTCACCCTCGCCGTCGCCGTTCTGGCTCGGTCTTGACGGCGCACGGCTCGTGTCGCCCACGATCGTCGCGGCGAGGTCGGCCAGGCGCACGTTGGTGTCGTTCGAGGCCTTCCGGAGCGAGGCGAACGCCTCCTCCGCACCACACCCGTGGCGGGCCATGAGGATGCCGACCGCCTGGCCGATCTCGGCTCGCGACGCGAGCGCCGCCTTGAGCTGCTCGACCTCGGCGACCAGCCCACGCACCTGCGCGTCCCCCGATGACGCGGGCGACCCGAGCAACTCGGGCGGCGTCATCCGCCGATCGTGCGCCGCACCATCCGGACCGGCCCGCCTCACCTCGGGCTTCGACGGCTCCACCGTCGTCATCTCCAACTCACCTCTCCTCGAGCACGGCTGACGAGAGCCACGTCGTTCACGTGGCTCCGGCTGCCCCACTGCTCGAGGCCGGTGATGCCCTCGGCAGCGAACTGCCGGAACATGGTCGCCGGTCGCCGGCGACACTGGAGAAGTGTAGGAAATTCGGGCGGTCCGGCGAAACCCCCTGACGACGAGCTTCGACACCGCCGGGGCGGTCAGGCCGAGCCGCCCGGCTCCAGGCGAGCGCCTGCGTCCAGATGGGCTGCGGCGGCGACCCGGGCGTCGCGCCCGAGCAGGGTCACCGCGTCATCGGGCAGGGCGCGGCCGCCTCGCACCTCACCGACCACTGCGCGAGCACCCACCCGGACGCCGTCGTCGAGCACCGCGGTGCCTACCTCGGCGTCCCGCGCGACGTGCACGCCGTCGAACAGCACGGCATCCTCGACCACCGCGCCTCGCTCCACGACCACTCCCGGCCCGATGACGCTGCGCCGCACCGTGCCGCCGATATCGGCGCCGGGCGACAGCACGGCATCCTCGACGACCGCGCCACCGCGGACGCGCGCCGGCGGCAGCTCGGGCCACCGGGTGAGCACCGGGCGGTCGGCCCGCCCGAGGGTGTCGACCCGGCCCGCGATCAGGTCGCGGTGCGCCAGGAGGTATGCCGACGGGGTGCCGCAGTCGGCCCAGTACCCGTCGAGCGGAGCGGCTCGCACGGTGCCCTCGTGGACCAGGATGGGCAGCAGGGTCTCGGAGAAGTCGCCGAGGTCGTCCTCGCCTTCGGTCGTGGCCCGCCGGCGGCGCAGCTCGTTCAGCGCAGGCACGAGCGCGTCCTTGCGGTAGAGGAACACCTCGGCCGCGATGGTGCCGTGCGGCGGCTTCGACGGCTTTTCCTCGACCGCGGTGACGCGCCCGTCGTCCGCGGTGACGACCGTCTTGTCCTTCGCGCGCTTGATGCTCACCTCGGTGGTGAGCACCGTGCAGTCGGCGCCGGACTCCACGTGCCGGTCGATCAGCGGGCGCAGGTCGGCACCCCACACCTGGTCGGCGCTGGTCA
>JBOFLR010000660.1:0-1652 GCA_051657965.1 Dermatophilaceae bacterium | reverse complement strand
GTCCGGTGCCGAGCGGTTCACCGCCGACGTCATGGCCGAGACGCTGGAGCGCTCCACGCTCGGTGGGTTGCGGCCGGGTGACCGGGTCAACCTCGAGCGCGCGATGGCGGCGTCGTCGCGATTCGGCGGTCATGTCGTCCAGGGTCACGTCGACGGCACGTCCCGGCTCGTCGCCCGTGAACCGGGGGAGCGCTGGGAGGTGGTGCGCTTCACCCTTCCCGGCACGCTCGCGCCGTACCTCGTCGAGAAGGGGTCGGTCACCGTCGACGGGGTCTCGCTGACCGTCGTCGACGTCGCCGGCCGTGCCGGCAGCGAGGAGTTCTCCGTGTCGCTCATCCCGACGACGCTCACGCTCACCACGCTCGGCAGCACCCCGGTCGGTGGCGCCGTGAACCTCGAGGTCGACGTGCTCGCCAAGTACGTCGAGCGGCTGCTCGCCACCCGCTTCGCGCCGAAGGAGGCCATCCGATGACGACCCGCCTCGCCACGGTCGAGCAGGCCATCGACGCGCTGCGCTCGGGGCGGCCGGTCCTCGTCGTCGACGACGCCGGCCGGGAGAACGAGGGCGACGTCGTGCTCGCCGCGCAGACGCTCACCGACGAGTGGGTCGCCTGGACCGTGCGGCACACGTCGGGTTACCTCTGCGCCCCGCTGCCCGGCGAGGTCGCCGACCGTCTGGAGCTGCCACCCATGGTGGCCGACAACCGCGACCCGCTACGCACGGCCTACACGGTCACCGTCGACGCCGCCACCGGGGTCGGTACCGGCATCTCGGCGGCCGACCGGGCGCGTACCGCCCGGGTGCTGGCGGACCCGGCCTCGACGGCATCCGACCTGCGCCGGCCCGGGCACCTGGTGCCGCTGCGCGCCCGCGACGGTGGCGTGCTCGTGCGCGCCGGGCACACCGAGGCCGCGGTCGACCTGTGCCGGCTGGCCGGGCTCGCGCCGGTCGGGGTCATCGCCGAGCTGGTCGACGACCGGGGTGCGATGCTGCGCCTGCCGGGCGTGCTCGACCTCGGCGCGCGGCACGACCTCCCGGTGCTCACCGTCGCCGACCTCGCCGCGTGGCGGCAGCGCCACGACCGCATGGTCCGCGTCGCGGACACCGTGATCCCGACCGACCACGGCCGGTTCCGGGCGATCGCGCTGCGCGACACCGTCACCGGCGACGAGCACCTCGCGCTCGTCAGCCCCCTGGGGATGCCGGGCCGCGCGCCACTCGTGCGGGTGCACTCGGAGTGCCTCACCGGCGACGCCATCGGCTCGCGCCGCTGCGACTGCGGCCCGCAGCTCGACCGCGCGCTCGCCCGCGTCGCGGCCGAGGGCGGCATGGTCGTCTACCTCCGTGGTCACGAGGGGCGCGGCGTCGGCCTCGCCGAAAAGCTGCGCGCCTACGAGCTGCAGGACGCCGGTCTCGACACGGTCGACGCCCAGCTGGCCCTCGGCCTGCCCGTCGACGCGCGCGACTACGCCGCCGCGGCCGGCATCCTCGTCGATCTCGGGGTGCTCCGGTGTCGCCTGCTGACGAACAACCCGGCCAAGGTGGCCGGGGTGCGCGAGCACGGCATCGAGGTCGTCGCCGTCGAGCGCCTCGGGGTGCCACCGTCCGCCGAGAACGCCCGGTACCTGCGCACCAAACGCGAGCGGCTGAG
>JBOFLR010000659.1:0-4869 GCA_051657965.1 Dermatophilaceae bacterium | reverse complement strand
CTTTGACTCTCGAGCTGATCTCCTTTTCGTACCGGTCGAGCGCGTCGGGGTCCAGAACGGCATCGAGCTTGACGAAGCCTTCTTCGGCAAAGCGATGGATGGTCTCCGGGGAGACTGCGTACGGTTCTTGCATCAGGTCGGGCGCAGTGGTCATGACTCCATGTTCACGGCCCCGGGGAATCCGCCGCTACGCCCCAGACTGCCTGTTCCGGTACTCTTTTGACCGATGCTCCCGTCGTTCGAGTACATCGTGCCGACCTTCCCGCTCACCTGGAAGATCCACCGCGTCGATGTGCCGCAGTTCGAGTCGGTATGGCACTTCCACCGCGAGTTCGAGCTGACCTTCATCCAGCACGGTCACGGTCACCGGCTGGTGGGCGACTCGGTGGGTGCGTACTTCCCCGGCGACCTCGTGCTGATCGGCCCGGACGTCCCGCACACCTATATCTCGACCCCGGGCGAGGGCCGGCATGTCGCGGTCGTCATGCAGTTCCGGCGCGACTTCCTCGGCGAGCACTTCTTCGACGGCGCGGTGTTCGAGGGCATCGCCCGGCTCCTGGACACCGCCTCCCGCGGGCTGTCGTTTCAGCAGGCCACGGCGCCGATCGCCCAGCTCACCTCGCTGCCGGCGGCGGAACAGACGGTCGCGCTGCTCGGTCTGCTCGTCGAGCTCTCCCGACGCGGCGGGACGCCGCTCACCAGCCGGCCCGTGCTGTCGGCGCTCGACAGCTCCGGTGCCCGACACATCGAGGCGATGGTCGGTGTGATGCACGACCGGTTCGCCTCGCCACTCACCCTGGCCGACATCGCGAGCGCGGCCCACCTGGCGCCCAGCTCGGCGAGCCGGCTGTTCCGCAGGAGTACGGGCAGCACGATCTCGCGCTATCTCAACGTGGTGCGCGTGAACGCCGCCTGTCGTCTCCTCCGGGAGCGTGACCGCGACCGCACCATCGCCGACATCGCCGTGGCATGCGGATACTCGAGCCTGTCGAACTTCAACCGACGGTTCAAGGAGATCAAAGGCGTCACGCCCCGTGAATATCGCCCGTTCGACCTCCTTCCGGCACCGCGCGCCTGAGCGCAGCAGCAGCCCGACTCCGCAGTGCTGCGGGTCACGAGACGGCATCTCGACAGCGGGCCGACACGAGGATTCGGCAGCCGCTCGATGACAAATTTTGAACACACTGGTCATTGACACCCGAACCCATCGTCGATACCGTCTGAGATATCGATTTCATCCTCAACGGTGAGGCACTCATATGCGACGTATCTCGACCCTCTTTGTTGCGGCTTTGGCGTTGGCCGGGAGCCTTCTTGCTCCGGCGAGCGCCGTGGCGCAGGAGTCACCGGAGGACTTCTCCGGACTCGAACCCCGCTCGGTCGGCACCAGCTACTACGTCTCCGGCAGCGGAGACGACAACGCCGACGGGCTGAGCAGGAAGACCGCCTTCCGCACGCTCCAGCACGCCTCGGATCTCACCCGCCCGGGCGACACGGTCTGGGTGCTGAACGGCACCTACACGCGCTCCGAGGAGGAGTACACACAAGGGTCCGACGGGGTGAACTCCGACATCCTGCGCATCGATCGCTCCGGCGCCCCGGACAACTACATCCAGTACCGAGCCGCGCCCGGGCACAAGCCGCTGATCAAGCTCGACGGCAACTACGCCGGCATCCAGATCAGCGCTGCGTACATCGTCATCGAGGGTATGACCGTCCAGGGGTACAACTCGACGATCGACCCGGCCGAGGCCATGCGTCGAGCACTCCTGCCGCAGGACAAGGTGGACGAGGCGGTCTACAACTCGGACTTCCAGGGGAACGGCATCTTCGCGTTCCCGAGGGAGGGCCGGTTCCCCCACCATCTGATCATCCGCAAGAACGAGGTGTTCGAGGTCCCCGGCACAGGGATCGCCGCCAACGGGGCCGACTACGTGCGGGTCGAGAACAACGTGTCGCATCACAACAACTACTACTCGCCCTACGCCAACAGCGGGATCTCGTTCTACCAGAGCCGCGACATCGACGACTACACCGGCACCAAGTTCTTCATCCGCAACAACGTGTCCTACAGCAACGAGAACAAGGTGCCGTTCTGGTTCTCCAACCAGGCCGATCCGTCCAAGCGCCTCATCACCGACGGCAACGGCATCATCGTCGACGACAACCGGCAGACCCAGAAGCCGCCCGGTGAGGGCACCCCCTACCGGGGCGCGTTCCTCATCGAGAAGAACCTCGCGTTCGACAACGGCGGGCGCGGGATCAATATCTTCGAGTCCGACAACATCACGATCTCCAAGAACGTGACCTACCTGAACGCGCGCACCGACTCGGTGGCGATCGGGGCCGAGTTCCAGATCGGGGCCTCCAGCACCATCGACGTCATCAAGAACGTCATGGTGGCCCGCGCCGACCGCAAGATCTTCGGGCAGTACCTGTCGGAGGACCTCACGTTCCGCGACAACCTGTTCCTTGGCGGCAATGGCCAGGACGAGTTCCCGCCCGGGGTGGAGCCGGTGGGCGGCATCACCGCCGCCGACCGCCGGACGCACGCCGACCAGCTCCGGCTGCTCACCAAGGTCCCCGGCGTCCGGGGCTGAGCCCGCGCCGCGCACGTGCGGGCATCGACGCCGCCGCCACGACCCTGCACCTGCGGGGTCGTGGCGGTCGGCACGCGGACTCGCCGTAGGACCCCGCACGTGCCGGCTCAGGGGCCACGGCCCTTCGGTCCGACCGGGCGCGACGCAGCAGGGAGGAGCGACGCTCGATCCAGGAAGGGGTGACGCTCAGTCCAGCAGCGAGTGGCGCGCGATGATCTCGTGGCGGCCCGGGCCGACGCCGACGGCCGACACCCGCGCCCCGACGAGCTCCTCGACACGCACCACGTAGCGCTGCGCGGCATCCGGCAGCTCCTCGAAGGTGCGACACCCGGAGATGTCCTCCCACCAGCCGTCGAGCAGCTCGTACACCGGCCGCGCGTGATGAAAGTCGCTCTGCGACAACGGCATCTCGTCGTGCCGCACACCGTCGACGTCGTACGCGACGCACACCGGTACCTTCTCGAACCCGGTGAGCACGTCGAGCTTGGTGACCACGAAATCGGTGACCCCGTTGACCCGCGTCGCGTACCGCCCGATGACGGTGTCCAGCCACCCGCACCGCCGCGGCCGCCCGGTGGTCGTGCCGTACTCGGCGCCGGTCTTGCGCAGCGTCTCTCCGTCGTCGTCGTGCAGCTCGGTGGGGAACGGCCCCTCCCCGACCCGCGTCGTGTACGCCTTGAGCACGGCGATCACCCGCGACACCCGCGTCGGCGGGATGCCCGAACCGGTGCACGCCCCGCCCGCCGTCGCCGACGACGACGTGACGAACGGGTAGGTGCCGTGGTCGACGTCGAGCAGCGTCGCCTGCCCGGCCTCCAGCAGCACGTTCGACCCCGCGTCCAGCGCCCGCTCGAGGAAGAGCGAGGTGTCGGTGACCATCGGCCGCAGTCGCTCGACGTGTCCGAGCAGCTCCTCGACGACCCGGTCGACCTCGACCGCCCGCGTGTTGTAGATCTTCGCGAGCACCTGGTTCTTGAACGCCAGCGCCGCCTCGACCTTCTGCCGCAGGATCCCCTCGTCGAAGAGGTCCTGCACCCGGACGCCGACCCGGTTCATCTTGTCGGCGTACGTCGGGCCGATGCCCCGGCCGGTGGTGCCGATCTTCCGCTTGCCGAGGAAGCGCTCGGTCACCTTGTCGAGGGTGCGGTTGTAGGAGGGGATGACGTGCGCGCTCGCCGACACGACCAGCCGGGAGGTGTCGACGCCACGCGCCTCGAGCCCGTCGATCTCCTCGAAGAGCACGTCGAGGTCGACGACCACGCCGTTGCCGATGACCGGTGTCACCGTGGGGGTGAGGATGCCGGAGGGCAACAGGTGCAGGGCGTACTTCTCGCGCACGCCGTCCTCACCCTGGATGACGACGGTGTGCCCGGCGTTGTTGCCGCCGTTGAACTTCACGACGACGTCGACGTCGCCGCCCATGAGGTCGGTCGCCTTGCCCTTGCCCTCGTCGCCCCACTGGGCACCGACCAGCACGATCGCCGGCATCCGTGCTCCCTCCGTGTCGTCGGCGGCCCACCCTATCGAGGGGCGGTACGCCGCCCGGCGGCGCCGGGTCGCTCGGTATCGAGACGGTCGGCGCCGGGTCGCTCGGCCCCGAGACGGTCGATGCTCAGGCTCGGCCGGCGTCGAGCGAGAGCCGACCCGAGCTGGAAGCGGGTACCGACCCCGTTGACCGCCATCAGCGTGGCCACCCGTCGACGCACGGTGCGAAGACTCACCCCGAGATGACGCGCGATGGCCTCGTCCTTCATCCCCAGCTCGAGCAGCTCGACCAGCCGCGGGTCGCCACTCGCGCCCCCTGACACGGTGGGCGCGGGGATCGCATGCTTCCAGGCGATGTCGAAGTACGCGGTGTAGAGCCGGATGACGAGCGGGTCGCGGATGACGGCGTAGCCGCCGGCCGGGTCGTCCCACCCTGCGAAGGCGACGACCGCGGTGTCGCCGAAGACCGCGAACTCGGTCTCGGTCTGCGGCACCACGCGCTGGTCCTCGCCGATGCTCGCCCAGGTCGTCATCCAGTTGGTGGCGACCGGGCTGGACAGCGCGCTCGCCGGGTAGATGGCGCGTTGCGGCTCGCCGCGGCGGATCCGCTCGCGGTTGGCGCGGACGGTCCCCTCCTCGAACGCCGGCCCCTGGTCGACGGTGAGGACGAGGCTGCGGACGAAGCCCGTGCTCTCGGCGAGCAGCTGTGACACCACCGACGGGGTCATCGACTCCGCGAGCGGCTCACTGATCGGCTCGACCGCGCCGAGCGAGGCACTGGTCA
>JBOFLR010000658.1:0-1716 GCA_051657965.1 Dermatophilaceae bacterium | reverse complement strand
CCGGCCGCCGCGAGGGTCGCGTCACCGGTGAGCGCGCGGACGTCCGTGGTGGCGTCGAACGGGTTGGGCCCGGCGCGCGGAGCCCACTCCTGGGTGCCGGGTATGACGACCACCCAGCCCGACCCACCGTCGCCGGTGGCGACCTCGAGCACTCGCACCCGCCCACGGTCGAGCCCTGCCCCGAGCGCCACCAGATCGGCCGGCCCGCCGAGCGCGGAGACCGACGTGGTCGGCTCGACGACCTGCACGACCGAGGTTCGGCCGTGCTCGGTGAGCCACCCACCACGACCGGCGAGGTCGGCCCCCGCCGCCACACCGGCGAGCAGCGCGGTCGCCGCCCGCTCGACCTGCTCGTAGGTGCGCGCAGCGATCCGCAACCGGCTGGCCAGCAGCTCCAGGTCGACCGCGCGCCCCCACAGGCCGGCCGGCCCGACCAGCCGGAGCACCTCGGCTCGGGCCGCCACAGCGCTCCCCGCGGCGGCCCACCGGCCCGGGTCGCCGAGACCCGACCACGGTGACTCCGACGGTGTGGCGGCAAGCGCGCGAGTGAGGACGTAAGCATCGCCGCGCAGGGAGCCGGACACGTCCTCCAGCCGAGCGGCCACCGCTGCCAGCGCCTCGGACCGGACCGCGATCTCGCTCATGACCACCTCGTCGGCGTCCGGGCACTCGTCGGCGTCCGGGCGGCGGACTCCGAGGAGGCCCGCACTACGGCCGCCTCGACGAGCGCCGCCGCGGCCTGAAGCTGCTCGGACAGCACACCGAGCGCCGCAGACCGGGCCCCGACCTCATCGCGGTAGTGCTCGGCGGCGCGCCCCTCCCACCAGAGCAGGGCGCACCTCGACACCGCGCCCCGATGCTCGTCGACGCGCGCGGCGGCACCGAGCACCGCGCTCGCCAGCGCGTCCCCGCGACCTTCGGACATCACCACCACCTTCACCGGCCTGAGCGGCACGATCCGGCCGCCACCCCCATCCCAGCGCGCGGACGGCGCGCGCCCACCGTCCATGCGCCCCCTACACGCCGATCTGTGGACGAGCGCATCCTCGGCCCCAGCCTGTGGACACCGCTGCAGCTCCCGAGTCTCACCGTCCGTGCAGTGCCCGGTCAGAAGCCGTCGAGATGCATCGTCAAACGGCGGCGAGATGCCTAGTTCGATGGTGTCCATCTGCTATGTTCGCGCGGTGTCCTACCGCAGGCGCATCGTGGACGACCTGCTCGACGAGCTCTTCCCCCACCTTGCGGCGATAGCGTTGGAGGGAGCCAAAGGCGTCGGCAAGACCGCGACAGCGCTGCAACGGGCGCGAACGGTGCTCTCGCTGGACGTGCCGCGCCAGCGAGAGATCGTGGCCGCGAACCTGGACCACGTCACGAGGGTGGCGACGCCGGTCCTCGTCGACGAATGGCAGCTCGAGCCCACGGTCTGGGATCGCATCCGGCGGGCCGTCGACGACGATTCCCGTGGTGGTCAGTTCCTGCTGGCAGGGTCGGCGGGTGTGGCGCCGGGGGTGCGCATCCACTCGGGCGCGGCCAGGATCGTGAGTCTCGCGATGCGTCCCCTGTCGATTGCGGAGCGCGGCATCCAGGAGCCGACCGTGTCGCTGACGACATTGCTCAGCGGCAGCCGTCCGGAGATCGGCGGCCGATCCACGATCGGCTTCGCCGACTACGTCGACGAGATCCTCAGGTCGGGCTTTCCGGGGCTGCGAGACCTGC
>JBOFLR010000657.1:0-1601 GCA_051657965.1 Dermatophilaceae bacterium | reverse complement strand
GGTCCGGCGGCACGTGGCGCGCGGTCACGTTAACCTCACGGGTAACGGCGCTCGTCCGATACGACGCCGTCGCAGGGGTCCTGGGAAGGACCATCGATGCGGGAGCGTCGACACGTCACGGCACGGCGCCGTGTGCTCGCGGCCATCGCGGTCGTCGCCGTGTGCCTCACGGGCGGCATCATGGCGCCCGCGTTCGCCTACCAGGTGAACACGACGGCCGTCACCGGGACCACCGGCCCGAACGGCAGCGCCCTCATCACCTTCCCGGGCGGCACCACGGCCACCGTGCAGACGGCCGGCCAGACCACGCTGACGATCGCGAGCTCGACGCTCGCGGGCCGCGGGGCGACCGTCGGCATGTTCGACCCGCAGGTGTCCACCTCCACCTCGATGCCGGAGCTGACCACGTCGGCCAGCGGATGTGCGGCGAGCGGGCTGTGCAGCAACCGGGGGACCGTCACCATCACCTTCAGCCGGCCGGTGCGGAACCCGGTGCTCCATGTCGCCGGCCTGGGTGGCTCGATCGGCACCGCGCCGAACAACACGATCCTGCACGCGCTCGGCACCATCACCTCGAGCAGTCCGGCCGGCGCCACCTTCGGGGCGCCGAACGGCAGCGCGGTGAACCTCTCGCGCACCAACGGGAACCTGACCTTCGACACCACCGACCCGCGGCCCTCGTCGAACTGCGGGGCCAACACCGTGGCCGGGCAGACGTCGCTGTCCGGATGCGGCAGCCTCCCGGTGCTCGGCACGTACACCTCGATCACCATGCGGATGGACATCCTCATGGCGCCGAACACCGCCGGAACCGGAACAGCGGGCACCGCCGCCTCCGGGGACGCGTTCGTGCTCGGCGTCACCGTGCCGGAGGACTTCGGCGACGCGCCCGCCTCCTACGACACCGGGACCGCCGCCTCGCACGTGTTGAGCGACCTGCAGATGGGGCCCGCGGTCGACGCCGACAACGTCGGCACCGCCAACGCGACCACCAGCCCGAACGCGGTGGCCGCGGGCGCCAGCGCCAGCTCGACGAACGGCGACGGCGCCGACGAGGACGGTGTCACCGGAGCACCGCCCGACCTGCCCACCTCCCGCATCGGCCTCCCCTACACGATCACGGTGCCGATCTCCGGGGCGAGCTCGGCCGGCCAGCTGTGCGGGTTCCTCGACTTCAACCGCAGCGGCACCTTCACCGTCCCGGGGGAGCGGGCCTGCGCGGCGATCGCCGCCGGGGCGACCTCGGTGCCGTTGACCTGGACCGTCCCGGCAGGCTCGACCAGCGCCGGCACCACGTACCTGCGGCTCCGGGCGTCGTACACCACCGCCCAGGCCGAGCTCCCCACCGGGCGCGCCGACTCCGGTGAGGTCGAGGACTACTCGATCTCGATCTTCCCGACGGTTCGCGTCACCAAGACCGTCGCGGGTGGGTCGACCCGCACCTTCGACATCGCCGTCAACGGCACGAACGTCGGCACGGTCGGGAACGGCGGCACGACATCCGAGCAGAAGGTCTTCCACACCTCCGCCTTCGGTGCCCCGAACGTCACGGTCGCCCAGAACATCGGCACGACCGCGGTGCCCCTGACCATCACCGAGAG
>JBOFLR010000656.1:0-1577 GCA_051657965.1 Dermatophilaceae bacterium | reverse complement strand
CGGCGGATGGAGGCGGCGGTGCGCTCGCGGCGGGTGTGGGTGCGGCCGGCGCCGGACGGGATGGCGTACCTGAGCGTGCTGGGCCCGCTCAAGGACGTGGTCGGGGCGCACGCGGCGCTGCAGGTCCGCGCGAAGGCGGTGGTCGGGGGTCAGAGCGAGGAGGAGCCGCCGGACGGTCGAGGGGTGGGGGCGGTCGCCGCGGACACCGCGTTGCGGCTGCTGTCGGGTCGGTCGGTGGGGGATACCCAGCCGGTGGAGGTGCAGCTGGTCATCACGGACCGGGCGCTGCTCGGTGAGGGCGACCAGGCCCGGTCGCCGTTGGAGGCGGCTCGGGTCGTCGGGCACGGGTCGGTGCCGGCGCCCGTGGCGCGGTGGTGGTTGCGCCACGGTTCACCGGGCAGTGCGTGGTCGCGGCGGTTGTTCGCCTCCCCCGACGGGCGGGACCTGGTCGGCATGGACTCTCGGCGGCGGGTGTTCACCGGGCAGCTTCGGCGGATGCTGGTGTTGCGGGACGAGGTGTGCACGACGCCGTGGTGCGATGCGCCGGTGGTGCACGCCGACCACACCCACCCGGCGAGGGAGTCGGGGATGACGTGGCTGGGCAACGCCGGCGGGAAGTGCGAACGCTGCTCGTACACCGAAGAGGCCCCCGGCTGGTCCGAATGCGTGATCTCGACCGGGCTGGGTCCGGGACCGGTGCCGGGCACGACCAGCAACGACCATCCCGGCGGTACACGAGACGACGTAGGGGCCGACGACGTCGGCCGCGCCGGGAGAGCCGGCGACGCACGTGCCGGCGGAGGGGTCGACGACGTCGACGGGGACGGCACAGTCGGCAGCGCTGGTGCCGTGAACGGCGAGGACGACGTCGGGCACCGGCCGAGGGAGTCGGTGCTGCGCACCCCGACAGGGCACGAGTACCGCTCGGTCAGTCCACCCCTGCTCGGCTGGGGCTGGAACCCGCCCGAACCGGAGTCCGCGCTCGAACGACACCTCGTCGACCTGATCTGGGTCGCGTGAGCGCGCCCGGACGACGATGCGGTGCTGTCGCAGATGAGGTCACCGTTCCTGCGCTGCCGCAGCGAAGCGGGCGGCGACCTCCGCGACGGCTGCCCGCAGCTCCGGTCCTTCCTCGACGCGGAACGGGAACGGCACCGTCGACAGCCACTCCTGCGCGTACATGGCCGGGTTGCCGGTGCTGCCCTCGAGCACGCACCGCTGCCCGTCTGGGGAGAGACGGCCCATCGCAGGGTGCACCCAGCGCGACACCTCCTCGACCGGCGCGTCGAACACGACGCGGGTGCGGTGCTCCCAGCCCAGCCCGAGGTGCTGCTCGAGTGCGCCGACCGGGTCGAGTTCCTCGGGCGGTGTAAAGGCGTGGGTCGTGCGCTCGACCGAGAGCACGCGGTCGACCCGGTAGGTGCGCACGGCATCGGCATGCAGCGCACGGCACAGCAGGTACCAGCGGCCGTAGCGGATGACGAGCGCCCACGGCTCAGCCTCGACGCGCTGTTCCACCCCGGCCTCGCTGCGGTAGTCGAGCACGACGCGGTGCCGTGCCGCGATCGCGTCGACGA
>JBOFLR010000655.1:0-2655 GCA_051657965.1 Dermatophilaceae bacterium | reverse complement strand
CCGGTCGCGCAGGCGTCGTCGCTCGCGCTGACGAAGTCGGCGACCCCGGTCGACCTCAATGGCGACACCCTGATCAACACCGCCGACCGGATCAACTGGTCGTTCCTGGTGCGGAACACCGGCACCACCACGATCACCGCGCTGGCGATCGCCGACCCGCGGGCCGGGACGGTGACCTGCCCGGTGACCACGCTCGCGCCGGGTGCGCAGACCACCTGCACGGCAGCCCCTTACGTCGTGACCTCGACCGACGTCCAGGCCGGCTCGCTGACCAACACCGCGACGGCCGGCGGTCAGGGCCCGGGCGGGGTCGCCGTCACCTCGGCGCCGTCGAGCACCACGACACCGATCAACCAGTCCCCGGCGCTGACGGTGACCAAGCTCGCCACGGTCACCGACGTCAACGGCAACGGCGTCACCGACCTCGGGGACCGCATCGCCTACACCTTCACGGTGCGCAACGTCGGCAACGTGACCCTGAACACGGTCACCGTCAACGATCCCCGGGCCGGGGCGGTCACCTGCGCCTCGACCGCCCTCGCGCTCGGCGCCTCGACCACCTGCGCCGCGACCAACCCGTACGTCATCACCCAGGCCGACGTCGACGCCGGAGTGGTGCCGAACACCGCTCAAGGGCGAGCCCGCTCACCGCTCAACGCCGTCGCCGTCGCGCCCAACGCCTCTACCAGCACGCCGGTCACCCAGACCACCGGGATGACGCTGACCAAGACCGCCGCGGTCACCGACGTGAACGGCAACGGGGCGACCGACCGAGGCGACCGCATCGCGTGGTCCTTCGTCGTCCGCAACACCGGCACCGTCACCCTGACCTCGGTGGGCGTCACCGACCCTCGCGCGGGCACCGTCACCTGCCCGGCCACGACCCTGGCCCCCAACGCGCAGACCACCTGCACCGCAACGGCATACACGGTCGCCCAGGCCGACGTGGATGCGGGCGTGGTGAGCAACAGCGCGACCTCGGCCGGGCGAGCCCCACAGGGCGCCACGGTCACCTCGAACGTCTCGACCACCGACACCCCGGTCGCCCAGGCCCCGGCCGTCTCACTGACGAAGACCGGCGCCGTCACCGACCTCGACGGCAACGGCACCGACCTCGGCGACACCATCCGGTGGTCCTTCACCGTCACCAACACCGGCACGGTGACCCTCACCAGCGTCGCGGTGAACGACCCGCTGGCCGGCAGCGTCACCTGCGCCGCGTCATCCCTGGCACCGGGCGCGTCGACCACCTGCACCTCGGATGGCGCCTACGCCATCTCCCAGCCGAACGTCGAGGCCGGCCAGGTGGTCAACACCGCGACCGCGAGCGGTCAGGGCCCGACGGGGACGACCGTCACCTCGCCGTCGGCGTCGTCCACGACCCCGGTACCGCGCGTCCGCCAGCTCGCCCTGGTGAAGTCGGTGGCGTCGGTGAGCGACCCGAACGGCAACGGCCGGGTCGACGCCGGTGAGGTGGTCACCTACAGCTTCGCGGTCACCAACACCGGCACCGTCGCGGTGAACGCCCTGACCATCAACGACAGCGCGGTCACGGGGCTGTCCTGCCCGGTCACGACGCTGGCACCAGGAGCGTCCACGACCTGTACCGCGACCCGTGTGGTCAACGGCGCGAACATCGACTTCGGCAGCATCTCGAACACCGCCACCGCGAGCGGCACCTCGAGCGCCGGCCCGGTCACCTCGCCCGCGTCGTCGGTGACCAGGCCCATCGCCCGGCAGTCGGTGCTCACCGTCCAGAAGGGCGCGACGCCCCCGGTGGACGCGAACGCCAACGGACGAATCGACGCCGGCGACACGATCCAGTACTCCATCCGGGTCCGGAACTCCGGCAACACCTCGCTGAGCGGCATCGTCGTCACCGACCCGCGGCTGCCGTCGGTCACCTGTCCGCTGTCGTTCCTGCAGGCCGGTGGGGAGATGAACTGCACCAGCCCGCCGTACGTCATCACCCAGGCCGACGTCGACGCCGGCGTGGTGGACAACACCGCCGCCGCTACGGCGACCTCGCCGACCGGGCCGCTGAGCGAGACCTCGTCGACGTCGACGCCGCTGCCGCAGCAGAGCGCGCTCGCCTTCAGCAAGGGTGCGACGGTCGAGGACGTCAACACCAACGGGGTCAACGACATCGGCGACCGCATCACCTGGACGTTCACGGTGACCAACACGGGCACCGTCACCGTCACGAACCTCACGATCGAGGACGCGGCATTCGTCGGCCCCATCTCGTGCGTGTCGACGACTCTCGCTCCCGGCGCCACGACCACCTGCGCCTCTGACACGCCGTACACCATCGTCACCCGCGACGCCGTGCTCGGTTCGATCCTCAACACGGCGCGCGCCGTCGGCCAGCGTCCTGATGGGGGCGCGGTGGCCAGCCCGCGGGATCAGGTGAGCGTGCCGGTCCAGACGATCCCGACGACGGTGTTCACGAAGACCGCCGCGGTCACCGACGCGAACGGCAACGGGGTCACCGACCTCGGCGACACCATCGCCTGGTCCTTCGAGGTGCTGTACCGCGGAGTCTGGAGGCTTGACTTCGCGATCACCGACCCGCGTGCTGGAGCGGTCACCTGCCCGGTGAGCAGCCTCACCACCGACGAGACCACCACCTGCACCGCGGCGCCCTACGCCATC
>JBOFLR010000654.1:0-3018 GCA_051657965.1 Dermatophilaceae bacterium | reverse complement strand
CGACAGGCCGTGACGAGCCGCTCGAATCCCGCTCTGCCGCCGGCCTCCTCGCTGAGGCGGGTGTGGTCGAGCACGTCGTAGCCGTGGGTCGACCCGGGGGCCGCCTGGAGCACCGGCGAGAGGTAGACGTGCGACACCCCGAGGTCGGCGAGGTAGGGCACCCGATCGGCGACATCGTCGAAGCCGAACCCGCCGTGCACCTGCATCCGGTAGGTGGCGGTGGGCACGACCCGGCCCGGCGCCGGGCGGTGCGACGGCGCGGGGCGGTCGGACGGCGCCGGGCGGGGCGGGGCTGCCATGCTCACCGCCGCGCCGTGGCCGCCGCCCCCACCGTGGGCACCGGGTCCTCGCGCGGGCCACGGAGCACGACGACCGAGCGGGCGGTGACCTTCAACTCGGCCGTGGCGTCGTGCCACACCGGTTCCACGACGGCGGATGCCGTGTCGATCTCGACGAGCCACCGGTCGCCGTAGTCGAGGCCGGGGAGGTGGAAGGCGTGATCCTCGCGGTCGGCGTTGAAGAGCACGAGGAAGTCGTCGTCGACGACCGGGCGGCCCTGCGCGTCGGGAGTGGGGATCGCCTGCCCGTTGAGGAAGACGGTCATCATCCGCGCCTCGCCGTCGGCCCAGTCCTGATCCTCCATCGGCCGGCCCGCCGGGTCGAACCAGGCGATGTCGCCGACCTCCGACTGGCCGCCGTGGTACGGGCTGCCCGCGAAGAACCGACGGCGCCGGAACACGGCGTGATCCTTGCGCATCCGGGCCACGGTCGAGGTGAACGCGTAGAGCGCGCGCTGGTCGTCGTCGAGGTCCCAGTCCATCCAGGACAGCTCGTTGTCCTGGCAGTAAACGTTGTTGTTGCCCTGCTGGGTGCGGCCGACCTCGTCACCGTGGGCGATCATCGGCACCCCCTGGCTGAGCAGCAGGGTGGTGATGAAGTTGCGCTGTTGGCGTGACCGCAACCGGCTCACCGCCTCGTCGTCGGTCGGGCCCTCGACGCCGCAGTTCCAGGACCGGTTGTGCGATTCGCCGTCGCGACCTCCCTCACCGTTGGCGTCGTTGTGCTTCTCGTTGTACGAGACCAGGTCGCGCAGGGTGAAGCCGTCGTGGGCGGTGACGAAGTTGATCGACGCGATGGGCTTGCGCCCGCTGTGCTCGTAGAGGTCGCTGGACCCGGTGATGCGCGAGGCGAACTCGCCGAGGGTCCGCGGTTGGCCGCGCCAGAAGTCACGCACGGTGTCGCGGTACTTGCCGTTCCACTCGGTCCACAGCGGCGGGAAGTTGCCCACCTGGTAGCCGCCGTCGCCGACGTCCCACGGCTCGGCGATGAGCTTGACCTGGGAGATCACCGGGTCCTGCTGGATGAGGTCGAAGAACGCCGAGAGCTTGTCGACCTCGTGGAACTGCCGGGCCAGGGTGGCGGCGAGGTCGAAGCGGAACCCGTCGACGTGCATCTCGGTGACCCAGTAGCGCAGCGAGTCCATGATCAGCTGCAGCACGTGCGGATGACGCATGAGCAGGCTGTTACCCGTGCCGGTGGTGTCGTAGTAGTGCTCCTTGGCATCGTCGACGAGCCGGTAGTACGAGGCGTTGTCGATGCCCTTGAAGCTCAGCGTGGGCCCGAGCTCGTTGCCCTCGGCGGTGTGGTTGTACACGACGTCGAGGATGACCTCGATGTCGGCCTCGTGCAGTGCCTTGACCATCGACTTGAACTCGGTCACCTGCTCGCCACGCTGGCCGCGGGCGTAGCCGTTGTGCGGGGCGAGGAAGCCGATGGTGTTGTAGCCCCAGTAGTTGCTCAGGCCCTGGTCCTGCAGTGAGGTGTCCTGGACGAACTGGTGCACCGGCATCAGTTCGATCGCGGTGATGCCGAGGGTCGTGAGGTGCTCGATGACCGCCGGGTGCGCGATGGCGGTGTATGTCCCGCGGATCTCCTCGGGCACCTCCGGGTGGGTCATCGTCAGGCCCTTGACGTGCGCCTCGTAGACGACGGTGTCGTGGTACTCGTGCCGTGGCGGGCGGTCGTGGCCCCAGTCGAAGTACGGGTTGGCGACCACACCGAGCATCGTGTGGCCGAGACTGTCGTCGGTGTTGCGCTCCCCCGGGTCGTCGAACCGGTACGAGAACAGTGACGGGTCGTTGCTGACCTGCCCCTCGACCGCCTTGGCGTAGGGGTCGAGCAGCAGCTTGCTCGGGTCGCAGCGGTGCCCCTGCTCCGGGGAGTAGGGGCCGTGCACGCGGTAGCCGTACCGCTGTCCGGGCTGCAGGCCGAGCAGGTAGCCGTGCCAGACGAACCCGTCGACCTCCGGCAGCTCGACACGGGTCTCCGTCCCGTCGTCGTCGACGAGGCAGAGCTCGACCTTCTCGGCCACCTCGCTGAACAGGGCGAAGTTGACGCCGGGCCCGTCATAGGTAGCGCCGAGCGGGTACGGCTTGCCGGGCCAGATCTCCACCGTTCACCTTCCGTAGCTGTCGTGTCGCCTCCCGGCGATTCGGCCGGTCGCGGCCGGACGGGCCGACGCGGGAAAGACCCAACCTACCGGTGGCCACCGGCACCGCAGGGCCGCACCCCTGCCTCGTGTGACGCTCGCCCTGGTTCGCTGCACCGGCCCCCAGGCCCTTCCCCTGTTTCGCCAAGCGCGCTCGCACTGGTTCGCTCCACCAACACCCAGGCCCTACCCCGTCTCGCCGGCGCGCTCGCCCCGGTTCGCTCAACCCGGCACCCGCCCTCCACCGTCGATCGGCTCGCCCGCACCCGCTACCGTCGGCATCGGCACGAGTCACCGGGTCGATGCCCGTCGAGCCCACAGGACCACGCCGAGACGGAGGCCGGATGACGACGACCAGGGTGGAGGCCGGATGACGACGACCAGGGTGGCAGTGGTCACCGGAGCGGCGCGCGGCATCGGCGCCGCCACCGCCGAGCGCCTGGCCCGCGACGGGATGCCGGTGGGCGTGCTCGACCTCGACGAGGCGGCCTGCGAGGTGGTCGCCGCACGCATCCGCGACGCCGGCGGCC
>JBOFLR010000653.1:0-1518 GCA_051657965.1 Dermatophilaceae bacterium | reverse complement strand
ACCCGCTGCTGTGGCGCGCCGCGCGGCCGGGTGAGCCGTCCTGGCCTGACCATGTGCTCGGCGCCGGCCGCCCGGGGTGGCACGTGGAGTGCACGGCCATCGCGCTCGACCACCTGGGCCGCCCGCTCGACGTCAACGGCGGCGGCTCGGACCTGGTGTTCCCGCACCACGAGATGAGCGCCGTGCAGGCGATGGCGCTCACCGGTGGCGAGGAGTTCGCCCGGCACTACGTGCACCAGGCGATGGTGGGCCTGGACGGCGAGAAGATGAGCAAGTCGCGCGGCAACCTCGTACTCGTGTCGCGGCTGCGGGCCGACGGGGTCGACCCGATGGCGATCCGGCTGCTGCTCCTTTCCCAGCATTACCGCCGCGACTGGGACTACACGCCGGAGCTGTTGGATGCCGCACTCGTGCGGCTCGAGCGGTGGCGAAAGGCGCTGTCGGTGAATCACGGCGCCGACGCGGCATCCACGATTTCCGGAGTTCGTGCGCGGGTCGCCGATGATCTCGACACCCCCGGCGCTCTGGCGGTCGTCGATTCCTGGTGTGACGCGACTCTCGCCGGTGACCAGTCGGATGACGCCGCCCCCGGCCTGGTAGCCCGCACGGTCGACCGCCTCCTGGGTATCCGCTTGTAGCACAACGACTTTCGTGCGGATCGCAGCCACGGGAGGCCCGCGGCGTCGACACGTTCTGCCATGGCCGGGTTGAGTTTCTCCGATCTCCGGACAGGGGAGGATGGCGTGTGGTAAACGACGGTGAGATGGCGCCGAGAAAGTGTCGAAACTCTGTCGAAAGCGGGTAGCGAACCCCGATAAGTCCGGGCTTGACCCAGAGGTTTGACATGTGTCAGAGTCCGCCCACTTCATTTCTGCTCACGGCAGGGGTTGCCCAATGTCGGGTGGTCGGCTACACGTCTTTCCAGGTGCTCCGGTCGCGCTGTCGGGCGGAGTCGGTGGCGGCGCGTGGGCGGTGCCGTGGCGGTAGCCGCACTGGTGCTCACCGGCGGGTGGGCGGTGGGCGGCGCGGCCTCGGCGGGGTCGGTCCAGGCGGCGGCAAACCCCGTGGGTGTGGTGTTCTCGCAGGCGGCGGCACTGGTCGAGGCGGCGCGGTCGGGGCAGCGGGTCGAGGTGGGCTCCATGCGCTCCGAGACCGACCAGGTGTTCGCCAACCCCGACGGCACGCTGACCCGCGAGCAGTCGCTGGAGCCGGTGCGGGTGCGGCGAGGCGCGAGCTGGCTCGACGTCGACTCCACCCTGGTACGCGGGCCGGACGGGTCGTGGGGGCCGCGGGTGAGTGCGACGCCGATGTCGTTCTCCGGTGGTGGTTCGGCGCCGCTGGTGTCGATGACCGAACACGGCGTGCGGCTCGGGCTGTCTTGGCCGACGGCGCTTCCGACCCCGACGGCGGCCGGCAACGAGCTCACCTACCCCGAGGTGTTCCCCGGCGTCGACCTGAGGATGGCGGCGGAGGGCACGACGTTCACGCAGCGGCTCGTGGTCAAGACGCGCGCGGCGG
>JBOFLR010000652.1:0-4074 GCA_051657965.1 Dermatophilaceae bacterium | reverse complement strand
TGCTGCGGGCCGAAATCGTAGGCGGTGAGGCCGTCGTCCCAGATGACGCTCGTCCGCACGGCCATGTGCCGCACGCTACCTGTCGCGACGCCGTGGCAGGCTTGCCCCGACCGCCGACGTCGCGCCGACGTCATCCTCGCGACCCGGAGACACACATGGCCAGGACCAGCCGTACCGACGACCGGGTGCTCGTCGTCGGGTTGGGGCGGTTCGGTGCCGCTGCCGCGCTCGAGTTGAGCCGGCTCGGTCACCGGGTCACCGCGATCGAGCGGGACGGCCTCCTCGCCGAGAAGTTCCTCGGCCGACTCGCCTCGGTCATCCACGGCGATGCGAGCGAGGTCGGGGTGATCCGCGACGCGAAGGCCGACCGGTACCGCATCGCCGTCGTGGCGATCGGCTCCTCGGTGGAGGCGTCGGTGCTCGCGGCCGCGAACCTCGTGGACGCCGAGGTACCCGACATCTGGGCCAAGGCGCTCTCACCCGAGCACGCGCGCATCCTCGACCGCATCGGTGTGCACCACATCGTGCGCCCCGAGGCCGACACCGGCCGGCGCGTCGCGCACCTCGTCGGGGGCCGGATGCAGGACTACATCGAGTTCGACGACGGGTTCGCCATCGTCAAGATGCGCCCGCCCACGGAGGCCATCGGCTTCACGCTCGAGCAGAGCGCCATCCGCAGCAAGTACGGGGTGACCATCGTCGGCGTGAAGCCGCCGGGCCAGGCCTTCACCTATGCCGTACCGTCGACGAAGGTGTCGGCACACGACACGCTGATCGTCAGCGGCCCGGCCACGCTCATCGAACGGCTCGCCGCCCGGCCCTGACCGGTGTCACTCGGGGGGTCGACGGGGCCAGGCCCCGCGTTGGTCGTTGGCCCACGGGGCGAGGGCCCCGTGGATCAGAAGGTGAACCGGGCGCCGCGGTCGCCGGCGAGCGAGAGGGTCATCGCGACCTCCTCCTCGCCGTCGTCCTCGGAGACCACCCGCATCGGCCGCCGTTCGGACGTGGGGCGGAACCCGAAGCCGCTCGCGAACGCCACGGCCCGCCCGTTGTCGGTGCCCACCCAATAGAGCAGGTGCTTCTTTCCCGCCTGGGCCGCCGACTCCGCGCCGGCGCGCACCAGCGCGGTGGCGACACCGCTCCCCCGCGCCTCGGGACGCACCCAGAGCCCGAACAGCTGCGCGGAGTCGGGTTCGTCGTCGGCGACCGCACCCACGCTCGCGATGCCGAGCGCCTGCCCGTCGCGCTCGGCGAGCAGGCGTGTCGAGCGGGTCATCCGGCCGCGCCAGAACTGCTCGGGCTCTGCGGCCTCCTGTTCGTGGGTGGCGACGAACGCCTCGGGCGACTCCAGGAGCGCGGTGAGGCGGACGGAGCGGTACTGCTCCCACTCGTCTGCGCCCAGCGGACGCACCGTGATGTCACCCATGCGGAGCACTCTCCCACGCAAGCGGGGACGGCCGGCAACCCGGGCGGGTGAACACTGCGGGTGCCCACCGTCGCGTCGTCGTCATCAGCGCACCTGCCGTCGCGTCGTCGCCATCAGCGCACCTGCCGTCGCGTCGTCGTCACCGCGAGTGCCCGGTGACGTCGGCGAGATCGAGCACCATCTCCTCCTCGGTGACCGAAGGGTCCCACGGCATCCGCCCGACCCGGCCGGTAGCCCGGAACCCGCACCGCTCGTAGAACGCCCAGGCCCGGCGGTTCTCGTGGGCCACCTCGAGCAGCACCCGGCGCCGGCCGTCGGACCGGGCCTGGCCCAGCGCAGTGCGGACCAGTGCCTGCGCCACCCCGCTGCCGCGGGCGACCGTGGCGACCCACATCGCGACGAGGGCGACCTCGTCATCCGGCATGCCGTCGGGCCGGTACAACCCGACCGTGCCGAGCGGACGCTCGCCGTCCAAGGCCAGCCAGAACGGGTGCTCGGATGACGCCCGCGCCCGCCACTCGTGCTCGCCCAGCCGCGCCGACTCCGGGTAGGTCGACCAGAACGCGCGCGGGCTGTCGATCAAGGCGGCAAGGCGCACGTCTCGACCGGTGCTCCACAGGGACTCGGTGAGCCGCACCACGCGAGGCACGCGGGCGGCATCCGGGATGGTCTCGGATGACGTGGTGCCGGCTCGCCGGTCGGTCGAGGGAGATCCGGGGTGCGAAGCGCTCCCGACGGGGTCAGCCACCGGCGAGCTCCTGGGAGCGGCGGGCGGCGGCCTCCATCGCAGTGATGAACGCGGCCCGCACCTTGTGGTCGTCGAGCTCTCGCAAGGCGGCGGCCGTGGTGCCGCCCGGCGAGGTGACCTGCTCGCGCAGCACCGTCGGGTGCTGACCGGTCTCGCGGATCATCGTCGCGGCGCCGTACAGGGTCTGCACGACCAGCTCGGTGGCCGTGGCGCGCGGCATCCCGAGCACGACGCCGGCCTCGATCATCGCCTCGACGACGTAGAAGATGTACGCCGGCCCACTGCCCGAGATGGCGGTCACGGCATCCTGCAGCGCCTCGGGCACCTCCGCGACCTTGCCGGTGGCGGCGAGCAGGGCCTCGGCCTCGCGCAGCTGGTCCGGGCCGCAGTGCGCACCGGCACTGACCGCGGCCATGCCCTGGTCGACCAAGGCCGGCGTGTTGGGCATCACCCGCACGACGGCGATGCCGTCGGGGAGGCGCTGCTCCAGGAAGCTGGTGAGGATGCCGGCCGCGAGGCTGACGACGAGACCGCCGGGGCGCACGTGGTCGCGGATGTCGTCGAGGAGACCGGCCATGTCCTGCGGTTTGACGACGAGCACGAGGGTGTCGGCGGCCGCTGCGGCGGAGGCGTTGTCGAGCACCCGAACCCCGTAGCGCTCGGTGAGCTCGGCGGCCCGGTCGACGCGTCGCTCGGCCACGACGAGGTCGGCCGGCTGCCGGCCCGCGCGGATGAGGCCGGAGAGGAGCGTCTCGCCCATGACACCGGCACCGAAGATCGCGACCGTACCCATGCGGGCGAGTATGCCGGGCGACGACCTCTCGGCCTCATCCGTTCTCGGCCGTACGTCCGGTCGCCATCGGCGCGACGCGGTGCCGGCGGCGCTGCTCGGACCGGTACCACGAGGCGCCGAGTGTCACGAGAAGCAGCACGTGAACGAGGTCTCCGCCGTAGTACATGGTCAGCGCGCCGGCCTGCGCCTCCGCAGTGCCGACTCCAGGCGGTGGCGAGGCCCAGAGATGCTTGGCGAGAACCGCGTGAGCAGCCATCGCGGACACCAGCACGGCCGCCCGATGGACGTGCGAGCGTGGGTGCGGGGTCGGGTCGACCTGGAGGATGGCGGCGGTGAAGAGGCAACCGGCGACGAGCATGTGAGCGTGCACCAGGCCGTGCAGGACCGGATGCTCGCGGGTCGCCGCATAGAGCCCGGTCGTGTGCAGCACCCAGAGCCCGCCGACATCGAGCACGGCAGCGACCGACGGTGACGTGAGCACCCGCACCGGAGGGCTACGCAGCACGGCGGTGACCGCGCGGCCCGCCCTCGGCCGTAGGGCGCGAAGCAGGACCGTCACCGGCCGTGCCGCGACGAGCAACAGCGGTCCCGCCATGCCGAGCAGGAGGTGGACGGCGACGTGGCTGCGGAAATCCATCTCGCTCCGGTGGGCCGGCGGTCCCGTCGCGGCGACGACCACGACGACGACGCCGACCGCCCAGCACCCGAGACGGTGTCGCGGCCATGCTCGCCCGGACCGGGTGCTGGCCCAGGCGTACCCGGCGATCAGGGCCGGTGCGAGAACGACCGCGGCGGCGTCGAGGAGGACAGGTTCGCCGTGAATGGAGTGGCCGAGCACAGCGACTCAGACGCGGGTCGGCCGGTGCCGTGAACGCGTCAGCAGCGCTGCACCGAGGAGGATCATGACAGCGGCGACGACGTTCCACACCGCGTCGTAAGGGACGAGATCGACTCCGTACCGGATCTGATGGAGCCGGAACAGCTTGTGATGCACCAGGCCGTCGTAGAGCTGGAACCCTCCTGCCCCGACGAGGAGCCCGCCGACCCAGCGCATCCACCGGACCGGCGCCCACCTGCGCAGGTCCACGAGGACGAACAGCGAGCTGA
>JBOFLR010000651.1:0-7335 GCA_051657965.1 Dermatophilaceae bacterium | reverse complement strand
GAGCAGCGCCGCTGCCACCACCTGGTCGCCACGCTGCCCCACGAACCCACCATAGGGCGCGGCTGGTCGTACTCCGTCCGGGTTAGCCCGTGAAGACGATCCGACGCGGCCGGCATCGTCTCGTGAGGTGATGCGCCGGCGCGTCGGCCGCGGGCAGGCTGGCCATCGTGATCGAGGTACATCAGCTCACGCGCACCTTCAGGAGGGCTCGCGCGGTCGACGGCTTGTCCTTCACGGTTCCTGACAGCTCGGTCACCGGTTTCGTCGGGCCGAACGGTGCCGGGAAGTCGACCACGTTTCGATGCCTCACCGGGCTCGATACCCCGACCGCCGGACGGACGGCGATCGGTGGCGTCGCCTACCGGCAGATACCCAGCCCCGCCCGGGTCGTAGGCGCCCTGCTCGACCCATCCTGGGTCCACCCAGGACGCACCGCCCGAGCCCACCTTCGGTGGGTCGCCCGGGCCGCCGGCATACCCGTCGCGCGCTGCCAGGAGGTCCTGGATCTCACCGGGCTCTCGGAAGTAGGACGGCACCGGGTCTCGTCCTTCTCGCTCGGGATGCGGCAGCGACTCGCCCTTGCCGTCGCACTCCTCGGCGACCCGCGGTACCTCGTGCTCGACGAACCGCTCAACGGGCTGGACCCGGACGGCATCCACTAGATGCGGACCCTGTTGAGGCAGTACGCCGACGGCGGCCGTACCGTACTCGTGAGCAGCCATCTGCTCTCCGAGCTCGAGCTCGTGGCCGACCGCATCGTCCTCATCGGGCGCGGACGACTCGTCGCGGAGCACACGATGCAGGACCTGCTCACGCGGTCCGCAGGCACGCGGGTGCGGCTGCGGGTGGAGGGCGACGCGCTGTTGTTGTTGCGGGCCCTCGCCGAGGACGGCTGGGAGGTGTCGCATGACGACGGCGCCCACCTGCTGAGCGGTCCAGGCAGCAGCGATGACGTCGGCCGGATGTGCGCCCGATACCGGGTCGTCGTCCTCGAGCTCAGCCCGGACCGGCCCCGCCTCGAGGCCGCGGTGCTGCACGCCACCCAGGACCGGCGCGAGTACGTCAGTGGGGGTGCAGTGTGACCATCACGGCGCTCTCCGCCCAAGTGCGTTCGGAGGCGGACAAGACGTTCTCCCTGCGCTCGACGTGGGCCTGTCTGGCCGTCGCAGTTCTTGCGGCCGACGGGCTGGGGCTCCTGCAGTTCACGAACCAGTCAGCGGCGACCGCGGGCGACCTAGCAGCCGGTGCGGGCCTGGCGATGCTCGTCATCCTCGCCTTCGGAGCCGTGATGGGTACCTCGGACGTGCAGTTCGGCACCCTGCGAACCGCCCGTCTGGCCCAGCCGAACCGGGTCGTGGGCTACGCCGGCAAGGTCCTCACCGTCGCGGCGATCGGGGGGCTCGCCGGTCTCACGGCCGGAGCCGGGCTGCTCGGCGTCGCCGGTGCGTCGGGCGATATCGCGCTCGATGCCGACCTCCTCCGCGCCGCTCTCGGTCAGGGCGTGGTCTTCTTCCTCGCTGCGGGTGGAGCTTGTGCCACCGGCCTGTTGCTGCGGCGCACCGGCCTCGCGGTCGCGTCGCTCATCATCTGGGTGCAGGCGGTTGAGCCACTGTTCTCGCTCGTGCCGGAGGCAGGCCCGGCGGTGCGTCCGTGGCTGCCCTTCCTCAATTCGATCATGTTCACGAATCCGGCGCAGTTCGCCGAGCCCCCGCACTCGCCGGGGTTCGCGCTCGCATACTTCGCCGCCGTCATCGTGGCCTTCGTCGCGGTCGCCGGTGCCCGAGTCGTCCGCACGGACTTCTGACGGCCGGCCCACAGCTCGGGAAGGACCCGGGAGCAGGGGAGCACGCAACCAGAGAAGGGGAAGCACATGACCAGCTGGCGGTCCGTCGGCCTCCGAGACGACGCCGCATTCGCGGTCTATCTCGGCGCTCTCGGGATCGACGCCCCGGAGCTGGCCTCCCGTCTCCATGCTGGAAGCTGGACTGCGATACCCGGGGCTCTCGACTGGGTGGAACGCCTCGAGGGGATGGCCCGGGCGGAGCCCTTCACGGGTCGTCTGGGCGCCACCGTGGGTCCCCAACGATGGACCGACGCCCCTTTCGACCCGTTTCTCCGCCCGTTCGTGGGCTGGTACCTACAGGCAGTGCGGATCCTCCACCCTCACCTCGCGTCAAGCGTTCACGCCGACCTGGCGGAGCACGCGGCCTCGGTCGTGCTCGAGGTTGCCCTGCGCTGTCTCGTCGAGGACTACCACCGGGTGCGGCGCACCAACGGGATGGGGCTCGCTGACCACCTGGCCGGTCTCGCGGATGCCGGTCGTCGTTGGGCCGTGCTTCGGGAGTACCCGGCTATGGCCCGAGACCTGTGCGACTCGCTGCACCGCGACCTGCGGGCCTGCCTGGAGATCCTCGACCACTGGGCCGCAGACAGGTCGGATCTCGTGACGGCGGCGATGATCGCGCCTGGGGCGACGCTCACCGGTCTGCGCCTCTCGGCCGGAGACACCCACCGGGGCGGCCGCGCCGTTGCGGTCCTCCTCCTCGACTCCCGGGCTCGCGTCATCCACCGCCCGCACGACGTCGATCTCCACGCGCTGTACGCCGAGGTAGCCGCGCTCCTGCCGCGACCGCTCCGGGCCCTCGACGTGCTGCCGCGGGACGGCTACGGGTGGGTCGAGCACGCTGAGCACGACGGGCCTGGTGGTGCCGAGTACTACCGGAGCTTCGGTGCGCTCCTTGCCATCTGCTGGGTGCTCGGGGCCCGTGACCTCCACCTCGAGAACGTCGTCGCGTGCAGCGAGGGCCCGGTTCCGGTCGATCTCGAGACCCTGCTCAGCGCACCACCCGACCGGGAGGCGGCGCCGGCCGCGGTGCTGGCCGGCGACCAGCTGACCGACAGCGTCCTCGGGACGGGCCTGCTCCCGGTCCAGGCAAGGGTCGCCGACATCGACCTGGACGTCAGCGTGCTCACCGGCGGGCTGACATCCGTCCGCGCGCACCTGGACCTCGTCGTCGGCGAGGGGACCGACGATCTGAGGATCGAGAGCGTCGAGGTGGCCTCCAGCGGTCGCGCGAACGTCCCCTCTGGTACGTCCGCGACCACCGTCGCAGCGGCTGTCCAGGATGTCGTCGATGGGTTCGTCCGCACCTGCCGCGACCTCGACGCGGTGGGTGGCGCGATCCTCGCCGCTGTCGGTCGCTTCGGCGCCGCAGCGGTCCGGATCATCGTGCGCCCTACTCGGGTCTACGCGCTGCTGCTGCGGCAGACCCGCCACCCGAAGTACGGGAGGTCCATGCTCGCCCGGCGGCACCTCCTCGACCGCCTCCACGGACGCAGCGACGACGGCTACCTCACCCCGGCGGTCGTCACCGAGGAGATCGCTCAGCTGCTGGTCGGCGACATCCCCTACGTCACGGTCGGTGTCGGACGGCGCGAGCTGGCATCCGGGCGCCGCTCCGTCGGGTCACGGTGCGCGGCGAGTCCGGCCGTCGGCGTCGAGCAGCGTCTCGCATCGCTGACGAGGAACTCCGTCGCGGAGCAGGTGTCGCTCCTCGAGGACTCCGTGCGGGCCGCCACGGAAGCCACCCTCGGGACGGCCCTCGAGAGGATGCCGGTGGGCCGCGGGGGCGCGACCCGCCCCAGACCGCTCGGTGCGACCTTCGGCGGAGCAACCCTCCAGGTCCCCGACCACGACCGGCTGCGAGCGCTGCTCGACGCGGTGTACCAGCGGTACGCCGACGCCGCGGTGATGGGGCCGGATGACGTGTCGTGGATCGGGATGGCCTCATCGCGCGACGGGCGCTCGATGCAGCTGCAGCCGCTAGGCACGGGTCTGTTCGACGGGCTCGCCGGCGTCGGCGTCGCCTTGCTGGACGTGGCGCGGGTCCTTCCGGGGTCCGGGGCCGCGACGCTGGCCCACCGCGCGCTCGTCCCCGTCGCCGCGGAGCTGTCCGCATGGTGCGACGCCCCCACCGGACCGGTCGGCGCGTTCAGCGGAGCGGCCGGGCTCGCCTACGCTCTGGGTCGGGCCGAGGTGCAGGACGGCGACGGAACGTGGTGTCCCCTGCTCGAACGGTTCGCCGACACGGTGGCGGGAGTGCTCGACCAGGACCGCTACCTCGATGTCTCCTCCGGGACGTCCGGGGCGCTCGCGGTCGTCGTGGAGCTGCACCGCCGTGGCCTGTGCTCCACCCTCGCGACCGAGCGGTTCGTCCACGCGGCAGTGACTCACCTGGGCACGACCGCCACGAGGATGGGGAGCGCGATCGCCTGGCGGACCGGGGACGCCGGTGTCGCACTCGGCGGCTTCTCGCACGGCGCCAGCGGAGTCGGCTGGGCACTGGCCCGCGCAGCCGCGCTCGACGAGCGGGCCGTGGCGCTCGCCCGGTCGGCGCTGCGGTACGAGGACCGGTTGCGGGATCCACGGACAGGACTGTGGCGCGACCTGCGCCCGGAGACCCGCGACCGAGAACACGCCTTCCCTGTGCACTGGTGCCACGGAGCCGCCGGGATCGCGCTCGCCCGGGCGGAGGCGGGGAGGCTGCTCGGGGATGACGACCTCCGACGACACGGCGCCGAGGCCGCGAGTCTCGTGGCGTCACAGGGCCTGCCACCCAACGACTCGCTCTGCCACGGCTCCTTCGGCAACGCGCTGGTCCTCCGTCGGGCGCTACAGCCCCGGGACCGCCGAGCCGAGACCTACCTCGCCGCCGCGTTCGGCGCGCTGCTCGAAGGCACATTCGTCGCCGGGCTCGGTGTCTCGACTCACCGCGCGGTCGGGCTGCTCGTGGGTCACGGAGGTCTGGCCCATGCCATCGCGTGCGTGCTGGCCCCCCGCGCCCCGCTCGTTCTGACCCTGGAGCTCGACGGTGCCGGGATGCCGCGGTCCTGACCCATCGTCGCCCCATCGCGAGACCCGCTCCGCCGGGCGGGGGAGGGATGACGGGCGAGTGCGCACCTATGGTGGTCGGCATGTCCGTGCGAGTCGCTGCCCTCGACCGGGTCGCGGGGTGGTTCGGCGCCGACGAGGACTGGGAGCGGCCCCGCCCACCGGTGGGACGCACCGATGTCGTGATCGCCGTGGCGTTCGCCGCGGTCGGCCTGTTCTCGCTCGAGATGGTCCGTTCCGTCGGGCTCCTCGAGGACGCACCCTTCCCGTGGTGGGTGCACTGGATCGCCACGGTCACCGGTGCCGCGCTGCTGGTCGGGCGCCGACGCTGGCCGCTGACCGTGGGAGCCGTCGCGGCCACCCACATGGTCGTCGTCGGGGTGACCATGCAGGTGATCATGGGTCAGGTCACCCTGCAGGCCGTCTACTTCTTCGCCGTCATGTCGGCCGTGGCCTGGGCCTCGGACCGCCGGTGGATGACGGTCGTCGTGGCGATGATCGTGCTGGTCATGTTCGTGTGGATCGCGCTGCAGTTCCTCGTCGGCAGCGTCGTCCAGGACATCCTCGACCGCACCGGCGACGGCGAGCGGCCCGGCATCGTCGCGCCGGTTCTCGCGTCCGTGCTGCTGACCGTCGTCATCAACGTCGTCTACTTCGGGGGTGCGGTGTTCGCCGGCCGGGCGTCGTGGTGGAGCGCCCGGCAGACCGCGCTCCTCACCGACCAGGCCGCCACCATCACCGAGCAGGGCGACCTGCTCCGAACGCGCGCGGTCACCGAGGAGCGCCTCCGCATCGCCCGCGAGCTGCACGACGTCGTGGCCCACCACGTCTCGGTCATCGGCATCCAGGCGGCAGCGGCTCGTCGTGTCATGAGCGGCGACCCCGCTGCCGCCGGAGCCGCGCTCGGCAGCATCGAGAGCTCCTCCCGCGAGGCCGTCGACTCGATGCGCGGGCTGCTCGGCACCCTCCGCGAGGTCGGACGCGACCAGCCGGATGACGCCGAGGCCCCAGACCGTGCCCCGCAGCCCGGGGTCCGCGACCTGCCGGCTGTGATCGACGCGGCCCAGACCCCCTCTCGCCGTGTCGACTTCGAGGTCGTGGAGTCATCGCCCGGTGCCGCGGGCCGGCTCCCGGCCGCGATGGCGCACACGGCGTACCGCACCGTGCAGGAGGCGCTCGCGAACGTCGAACGGCACTCGACCGCCACGCGGGTGTCGGTCGTCGTCCGGGTTGCCGACGGGCCCGGGGGCTTCGCCGAGGTCGAGGTGGTCGACGACGGTCGTCCGCGGCCGGCGTCGTCGGGCAGCGGGCTCGGCCAGCTCGGCATCCGGGAGCGGGTGGCGTCGCACCGCGGCGAGGTCGAGATCGGGCCGCGCCGCACCGGTGGCTACCGGGTGCGGGTGCGGCTGCCGTGGGCGTCGACACCGGGCTCCACGTCATCCGAGCCATCAGCCGACGCCGGTAGCTCGGCCGACGCCGGTAGCTCGGCCGACGCCGGTAGCTCGGCCGACGCCGGTAGTTCGGCCGACGCTGGTCGCTGGGCGGACGCTGGTCGTTCGGCCGACGCCGGTCGGCCTGCCGCACCCGGCAACCCTGCCGCCCTGGTCGAGCCCGCCGACGGCGGCTCGACCGACGGGCTTCCCGCCGAGGCGGAGACGAGCCGGTGACCACCCCGACCGGCACCGACCCGTTGCGCGTGCTGCTCGTCGACGACCACGCGATGGTGCGCTCCGGCTTCGCGATGATGCTGTCGGTCGAGCCCGACATCGCGGTCGTCGGCGAGGCGGCCAACGGCGCCGAGGCGGTCGTGGTGGCGCGCGAGACCCGGCCGCACGTCATCCTCATGGACGTCCAGATGCCGGTGGTCGACGGGATCGAGGCCACCCGCCGGCTGGTCGCCGAGGACCTCGGCCGGGTCGTCATCCTCACCACCTTCGACCGCGACGACTATCTCTTCGACGCGCTCCGTGCAGGCGCGAGCGGCTTCCTGCTCAAGAACGCCGAACCCGAGCAGCTGGTCGAGGCGGTGCGCGCCATCGGCTCGGGCCACGGCCTGCTCGCCCCCGAGGTGACCCGCCGGGTCATCGAGCGGATGACGGGCGAGCGCGACGCCCCGCCCCCGCCCGCACCGCCCGAGCTCGACCGGCTCACCGACCGCGAGCGCGAGGTGCTCGTGCTCATGGGTCGCGGGCTGTCGAACTCCGAGATCGCCGCCGAGCTGTACCTCGGCGAGGCCACGGTCAAGACGCACGTGTCGAACTGCCTGGCCAAGCTGCACCTGCGCGACCGCGTGCAAGCGGTGGTGTTCGCCTACGAGGCCGGCCTCATCACCCCGGCGGAGAGCTGATCCGCCGCCCGGCTGATCCGGCGTGGCGTCTACCCGCCTAGCGTCGAACCCATGTTGGAGATCGACCGGCTCACCCGCCGCTTCGGCGACACCACCG
>JBOFLR010000650.1:0-2831 GCA_051657965.1 Dermatophilaceae bacterium | reverse complement strand
GTGGTCATGCGGGCACGCTGTCCTTCGCGTCCGTGGCGAACAGCGTCGACGCCCTCGGGTCGAACGGGCAGCCGCCGTGGGTGAGGTGGGCGATGTACTCGTCGCGGAAGTACTGGATCGAGCTGGTGATCGGGCTCGTAGCACCGTCACCCAGGGCGCAGAAGCTGCGACCGAGGATGGTGTCGCAGATGTCGAGGAGCTTGTCGAGGTCCTCCTCGCTGCCCTGGCCGTGCTCCAGCCGGCCGAGGATCTGCTTCAGCCACCAGGTGCCCTCACGGCACGGCGTGCACTTGCCGCAGGACTCGTGCATGTAGAAGTCGGTCCAGCGGTCGACCGCGCGCACGACGCACACGGTGTCGTCGAAGATCTGCAGCGCGCGGGTGCCGAGCATCGAGCCCGCAGCACCGACCGACTCGAAGTCGAGCGGCACGTCGAGGTGCTCGGCGGTGAACAGCGGCGTCGAGGAGCCGCCGGGCGTCCAGAACTTCAGCGGCCGGTCCGGGTGGCGCATGCCGCCGGCCAGGTCGAGCAGCTCCCGCAGGGTGATGCCGAGCGGGGCCTCGTACTGGCCGGGCGTGCGCACGTGGCCGGACAAGCTGAACAGGCCGAAACCGGTGGACTTCTCGGTGCCCATGCCGGTGAACCACGAGACGCCCTCGCCGATGATGCCGGGCACCGAGGCGATGGACTCGACGTTGTTCACCGAGGTGGGGCGGGCGTACAGCCCGGCGGCACCGGGGAACGGCGGCTTGCTGCGCGGCTGGCCGCGCCGGCCCTCGAGGCTGTCGAGCAGCGCGGTCTCCTCGCCGCAGATGTAGGCGCCGGCCCCGGCGTGCACGGTGACGTCGACGTTCACGCCCGAGCCGCGGATGTCGCGCCCCAGCAGTCCCGCGGCCCGCGCCTCCTCGACCGCGCGCAGCAGCCGCCGGTAGACGTGCACGACCTCGCCGCGCAGATAGATGAACGCCTGCTCGCAGCCGATGGCGTACGCGCTGATGACGATGCCCTCGATGAGCACGTGCGGGTTCGCCATCATCAGCGGCGTGTCCTTGCAGGTACCGGGTTCGGACTCGTCGGCGTTGACCACGAGGTAGCGCGGCCCGCCGTCGGGCGGGGCCATGAACGACCACTTCATCCCGGTGGGGAAGCCGGCACCGCCGCGGCCGCGCAGCGCGGAGTCCTTGACCGCCTGGATGACGGCCGCCGGCTCCATCGCGAAGGCGGTGTCGAGCGCCCGGTAGCCGCCGTGGCGCCGGTAGGTGTCGAGCATCCAGGACTGCGGGTCGTCCCAGAAGGCGCTGAGGATGGGCGTGAGGGGCGTCGGCATCACGAGTCCTTCGCGTCTGGGCCGGTGGTGCGAGCCGGGGTCTCTTCCTCCGACGGGGTGTCGTCGGCGGCCTTGCGGCGGGCGTCGGCCTCCGGCTCTGCCTTGGCGACCGCTGCCTCGTCGCTGGCCGGGGTGACCTCGGTGCTCCCGGGCATGCCGGTGGCCGCCGCCGGGCGCGACGACGCTCCGGTGGGAGCGGACCAGCCCCGCTCGCGGGCGATGCGCAGCCCGGCGAGCGACGGCCCGCCGGCGCCGGTGCCCTCGTCGGCGAGGCCGTCGGGGAACCCGGCGAGCACCCGGCTGACCTCGCTGAAGGTGCACACCCGGCTGGGCCCGCGGGTGGGACGGACGGCCCGGCCGGCACGCAGGTCGTCGACCAGCTCGATGGTCGACTGCGGCGTCTGGTTGTCGAAGAACTCCCAGTTGGCCATGACCACCGGCGCGTAGTCGCAGGCGGCGTTGCACTCGACCCGCTCGAGGGTGACCTTCCCGTCACCGGTGGTCTCGTCGTGGCCGACACCGAGGTGGGCCGAGACGGCATCCCAGATCTCGTCGCCGCCCATGACCGCGCACAGCGTGTTGGTGCACACGCCCACGGTGTACTCGCCGTTCGGATGGCGCTTGTACTGGGTGTAGAACGTGGCCACCCCGGACACCTCGGCGGTGCTGAGGTCGAGCAGCTCGGCGCACAGGTCGATGCCGCGCCCGGTGACGTAGCCGTCGACCGACTGCACGAGGTGCAGCAGCGGCAGCAGCGCCGACCGCTTTTGCGGGTACCGGGCGACGACCTCGGCGGCGTCGGCGCGGAAGCGCGCCTCGACCTCGGCGGGGTAGGGCTCCTTGGACTCCTCGGGCACGGTGAGGTGGCCGGAGGCGGTCTGCAGCCCGAAGTCGGTGGCCATCAGCGGTCGACTCCTCCCATGACGGGGTCGATCGAGGCCACCGCCACGATGACGTCGGCGACCTGGCCGCCCTCGCACATCGCGGCCACGGCCTGCAGGTTGTTGAAGCTCGGGTCGCGGAAGTGCGCCCGGTAGGGCCGGGTCCCGCCGTCGGAGACGGTGTGGCAGCCGAGCTCGCCCTTGGCCGACTCGACCGCCACGTAGGCCTGGCCGGGCGGCACCCGGAAGCCCTCGGTGACGAGCTTGAAGTGGTGGATCAGCGCCTCCATCGACGTGCCCATGATGGTGCGGATGTGCTCGAGGCTGTTGCCCTGGCCGTCGCCGCCCACGGACAGCTGCGCCGGCCAGGCGATCTTCTTGTCCTCGACCATCACCGGCTGACCGTCGGTGCGCCCCAGCCGTTCGAGGCACTGCTCGACGATCCGCATCGACTCGTACATCTCGTCGATGCGGATGCGCAGCCGGTCGTAGGCGTCGCAGCCGGTGCGGGTGACGACCTCGAAGTCGTAGGTCTCGTAGCCGCAGTAGGGGGCGCTCTTGCGCAGGTCGTGCGGCAGCCCGGTGGAGCGCAGCACCGGCCCGGTGACCCCGAGCGCGACGCA
>JBOFLR010000649.1:0-1508 GCA_051657965.1 Dermatophilaceae bacterium | reverse complement strand
GATCAGTCACCAGGTCGGTCCCGGCGACGGCATCCACGCTCGTCCGCTGAGGTGGCCGTCCACATCGGGAGGTCGCTGTATCTGCGCGGCGAGCCGGCTGCCTGAGGTACCTCACGTCGTCATCCCGCATCTCGTCATCCCATCCCCTGATCTGGCGGGATCCGGAGCATCCCGCCAAGTCAGGGAGCTATAGCGCCCGGACCTGGCGGGATGCTCCTGACTCCGCGTAACAAGCAGGTTCTCATACAAGAGCTATTGTGCAATTTTGCTTGTATGACTACCGTGGCGGCATGACGAAACCTGAGGTCCGGACACTCCGGGATGCCGCACCGCTCGCCGCTCTCGCTCACCCGTTCCGCGCACGGATCATGGACGCCCTCGCCGTCGACGGGCCGTCAACCGCCTCGATGCTCGCCGCGCGAACCGGTCAGGCGGTCGGCAACGCCAGCCACCATCTGAAGGTGCTCGCGGCGGCCGGGCTGATCGAGCAAGCTCCCGAGCTGGCCCGCGACGGCCGCGAGCGGTGGTGGCGCCGCACGTCGCGGGCCACCCGGTGGAGTCGAGCCGAGCTCACCGACTCGGCAGCCGTCGCCGCGGCGGAGGAGGCCGAGGCGCTGGCGCTGCGTCGTCAGGAGCAACGCGTGCGCGACTGGATGGCGAACGCCGACACCGCGCCGGAGTGGGACGACGTGGCGTTCGCCACCGCCGCCTGGGCCAGGCTCTCGCCCGCCGAGCTGCGCGAGGTCGCCGACGAGGTCGTCGCACTGTTGCGGCGGTGGGCCGACCGCCAGCCGCCCGACGACGGCGTGGAACGCGAGCCGATCTACCTGTTCGCCCGCGGCTTCCCGAGCCAACCGTGACGGTCGCCCGCCGGATGCCGTCCGCGCGCCGCATGCGCGCGACACCGGACCCAGGCGTCGCCACCACCGCCTTCCGGCTGCTCTGGCTGGCGCACGGGATCTCGGTGCTCGGCTCGATGACCACCGCCGTGGTCCTCCCATTGCTCGCCGTCACGGTCTTCGACGCCGGCCCGATGTGGATGGGCGCGCTCACCGCGGCGGCGTGGGGACCGTGGCTCGTCGTCGGGCTGCCCGCCGGTGCCTGGGTCGACCGGCTCGACGCCCGCCGGGTCATGCTCACCGCCGACCTCGCGGCATCCGCCGCGGTCCTCTCCGTCCCCGTCGCCTGGGCGCTCGGGGTGCTGACCCTCCCCCACCTCGCGGTGACAGCCGCAGCGACCGGCACCGCATCTGTCTTCGTCCGTACGGCGGCGCCGGCTCTCCTGCCGCGGGTCGTCGGCACGGCGAACCTCGGATCGGCGAACGCCAGGCTCGTCGGTACCGAGTCCGCGATGCAGGTGGCCGGGCCAGGCCTCGGCGGCGTCCTCGTCGGGCTCGTCTCGGCTGCCTGGGCACTGCTCGCCGACGCGGCGTCGTTCCTCGTCTCGGCGTGGTGCCTGCACCGGATGCAGGTTCGTGGCCGACCGGTGTCGCCGACGACACGGGCAC
>JBOFLR010000648.1:0-2477 GCA_051657965.1 Dermatophilaceae bacterium | reverse complement strand
GTGCTCGGCAGCCAGAACGTCGTCGAGGCCGCCATCGACGCCGGCGTCCAGAAGGTCGTCGCGCTCTCCACCGACAAGGCGTCCTCGCCGATCAACCTGTACGGCGCCACCAAGCTCACCGCCGACAAGCTCTTCATCCTCGGCAACCACTACGCCGCCGCGTATCCCACCCGGTTCGCGGTGGTGCGGTACGGCAACGTCACCGGCTCGCGCGGCTCGATCATCCCGAAGTTCCGTGCCCTCCACGAGGCCGGGGAGTCGCTGCCCATCACCGACCTGCGCTGCACCCGGTTCCTCATCACCCTGCCCCAGGCGGTCGAGATGGTCGTCGACACCTTCGGCCTGATGCAAGGCGGCGAGCTGGTGGTACCGCACATCCCCTCGCACCTGGTCACCGACCTCGCCCAGGCGGTGGCGCCCGGTGCCGCGATGCACGACATCGGGCTGCGGCCGGGCGAGAAGCTGCACGAGGAGATGATCAGCCCCGAGGAGGGCCGCCGCGCCGTCATGGTCATGGACGGCAAGTACTACATCCTCGAGCCCGAGCTGGCCACCTGGGGCTACACCAAGCGCTCGGACGGCGTGCCGGTGCCCGACGGGTTCCACTGCGCCTCCGACAAGAACGACCTCTGGTACTCCGCCGACGACATCCGTGGGCTGCTCGAGTCGGGCATCTGAGGGTGATCTCCTACGGCCGCCAGTCGATCGACGACGACGACGTCGCCGCGGTCGCGGCGGTGCTCCGCGGCGACTGGCTCACCACCGGGCCTACGGTCACCGAGTTCGAGCAGCGGCTCGCCGCGCTCGGCGGCGTGCCACGGGCGGTGTCGTGCACGTCGGGAACCGCCGCGCTGCACATCGCCTACGCCGCCGCGCGGGTCGGGCCCGGCACCGAGGTGCTCACCACGCCGATGACCTTCGTCGCCACCGCGTCCTGTGCGGTGGCTCTCGGCGCCACGGTCCGCTTCGTCGACGTCGAGGAGGACACGGCGAACATCGACCCGGCCCTGGTCGACGCCGTGGCCACCGAGGCCACCGGTGTCATCGCCGGGGTCGACTACGCCGGCCACCCCGTCGAGGCCGACGCGCTGATGGCCACCGGCGCCCGGGTGGGCGCGCTCGTGCTCGAGGATGCCGCGCACTCCATCGGCTCCACCTACCGCGGCCGCCCGGTGGGCTCGCTCACCGACCTCACGACGTTCTCGTTCTTCCCGACCAAGAACATGACCACCGCCGAAGGGGGCGCGGTGCTCGCCCGCGACCCGGCGCTCGGCGAGCGGGCGCACCGGTTCCACTTCATCGGGCTGGTGCGCGACCGTGACCGCCTGCGCTACCCCGACGAGGGCCCCTGGCACCAGGAGGTGCACGAGTGGGGGCTGAACTACCGGCTGCCCGACGTGCTCGCCGCGCTCGGGCTGAGCCAGCTCACCCGTCTGGAGCGGTTCAAGGCGCGCCGGGCCGCGGTGTTCGCGCGCTACGCCGAGGGGCTCGCCGGCGTCGACGGCATCCGGCTACCGGTGCGGCGCGACCACGTCGACCCGATCTGGCACCTCTACCCGCTGCGCGTGCTGGGCGGCCGGCGCCGGGAGGTGTTCGAGACGTTGCGCGCGCAGGGCATCCTCGTGCAGGTCAACTACATCCCCGTCTACTGGCACCCGCTCTTCGAGGACCTCGGGTACCGCCGCGGGATGTGTCCCAACGCCGAGGCGTTCTACGCCGAGGAGATCTCGCTGCCGATGCACGCCGAGCTGTCCGACGACGACGTCGACCAGGTCATCGAGGCCGTGCGGGGTGCCGTCGGAGCCTGAGCGTGCACCACGCGAACCACTTCTACGGCCACTCCGACGTGCTGGCCCGCTGGGTCGGCCTGCCCCAGACGCCGCGAATCCGGGGCTACCTCCAGCACGGCTGGACCCTGCACGACGGCTTCGCGGTCGGCACCGCGTTCGCGCCCGGATACCCGAAGCTGGTCTGGGCCGACGCGGTGCTGCGTCGGGCCCGGCTGGCCGGTCTCGGCGAGGTGCACGTCGTGGGCGCCCCGTTCGCCTACCTGGTCGAGCTGCACCGCCGGGCGGTCACGCTGAGCGAGCGCACGCCGCCCGCGCAGCGCTCGGGCACCATCGTCTACCCGTTCCACGGATGGGAGGGCCAGACCGTGCGCGGCAGCCACGCCGCCTACGCCCGGTTGGTGCGCGACACCGACGAGGGGCCCTGGACCGCGTGCCTGTACTTCACCGACCACGCCAACCCTGAAGTTCGAGCCGCCTACGAGGACAACGGGTTTCGCGTCATCACCCATGGGTCTCGGGGCTATATGCACCGTGGGCACGACACCGCATTCCTCGACCGCCAGCTGGTCGAGCTGCTCGCGCACCGCCGCGTAGTGAGCAACCGGATGGGGAGCGCGCTGCTCTACGGGGCGGCGGTCGGGGCGAGCATCGGCGTCTACGGCGACCCGATGGTGCTCGACAACGACC
>JBOFLR010000647.1:0-2828 GCA_051657965.1 Dermatophilaceae bacterium | reverse complement strand
TAGCAGCGAAATCGGCTGTACGAGAACCCAACCCGAACCATACGAAGTTCGCCTGCTGCTCCGGGAGCTCCCAGCCCTGCGCCCGCAAGGCGGCCACAACCCGCTCGCGCTCGTCGACGAGGTCCTTGACCCGCACCGCCAGCTCGTCCTCGGCGGCCAGCGAGGCCACCGCCGCCACCTGCGCCAGCGAGTTCACGCCGAACGGGAGCGCGGCCGCTCGCAGCGCTGCCGCTACCGGTTCGTGCGCCACCGCGTACCCCACACGCAGCCCGGCCAGCCCGTACGCCTTCGAGAACGTACGCAGCACAGCCACATTCGGCCGAGACCGCTGCACGGCCAGCGCATCGGGAGCGTCGGGCGCCGTGACGAACTCGAGGTACGCCTCGTCGATGACGACCAGCACGTCATCCGGCACGTCGTCGAGGAACGCCTCGAGCTCGGCGGCTCCGACCGTTGTGCCGGTCGGGTTGTTCGGCGTGCACACGAGCACCAGCCGGGTGCGTGGTGTGACGGCCCGCGCCATCGCCGGCAGGTCGTGCCGGCCACCCGGCGCGAGCGGCACCTGCACCGGCACCGCCCCGGCCAGTGTCGTGACGATCGGGTACGCCTCGAACGACCGCCAGGCGAACACCACCTCGTCACCGGCGTCGCACGTGGCGGCGACCAGCTGGTCGAGCACCCCCACCGAGCCGGGCCCGGTGGACACCCGCTCGACCGGGACGGCCAGCCGCTCCGCGAGCGCCGCCGAGAGCGCGGCGACGCCCATGTCGGGGTACCGGTTCATGCCGGATGCCGCCTCGCGCACCGCGTCGAGCACGCTCGGCAGCGGCGGGTAGGGGTTCTCGTTGCTGCTGATCTTGTACGCCGTGACCCCCGGTGGCGGCGCCGCAAGCCGGCCCGGTCGGTACGAGGGGAGCCCGCCGAGAGCGGCTCGCAGGCGCACGGAGTCCGTCATCCCCCCACTGTACGAGCGACGCACGCGCCGCACCGATGGCGAACCACGGGCGGGGAGTCGGTATCTGCGCGTCGGTGGCGGGCGGCATCCGGCACACCGTCTGCCAGAATGCCGAACTGTGAAGAACATCGTGATCCGCATCGGCGTCAACGCCGTCGCCCTCTGGGTGGCCGCGCTCGTGGTCGACGGGGTGGACCTCGCCGAGGACGACACCTCGCTCGGCTCACGGCTGCTGACCATCGTGCTGGTGGCGTTGCTCTTCGGCGTGGTCAACGCCGTGGTCTCCCCCATCGCCAAGTTCTTCTCGTTCCCCCTCATCGTGCTCACGCTGGGGCTGTTCACCTTCGTCGTCAACGCGTTCATGCTGCAGATCACCGCCTGGCTCAGCGAGCCGCTCGGTCTGGCGTTCACGGTCGACGACTTCTTCTGGGATGCCGTCCTGGCAGCCTTGATCATCACTCTCGTCTCCTGGGCGCTCAACCTCGCGCTCCCGAAGGACGACGACTGACCGACCCGGAGTTTCCCGACCGATCACCATGGGCCGTCACACGCAGGGGCGTCACGCCCGACCGATGAGCCGCCGGCTCGCTCTCGCCCTCGTCCCCGTCCTCGCCTTCTCGCTCGCCGCCGGGGCCGCGGTGTGGTGGCGCACGGCCGGGCCCGCCGCGGCCGACACCGATGCCGGCTGCGCCGAGCCGCTCACGGTGCTGGTCGCCACGGAGCTGTCCACGACGGCGCGCCGGACGCTCGGCGCGGTGCGCCGCGACGGCTGCCAGGTGGCCGAGGTCGAGTCGGCGTCGAGCGCGGTCGCCGTCCAGCAGATCGCCGCCGGCCGAGTGCCCGACGTGTGGGTCCCCGACTCCAGCACCTGGCTGGACGCGCTCGCCGGCTCCGGGCGACTGGCCACCGCGCCCGGCGGGTGGACGGCCGGCGGGTCGGTCGCCATCAGCCCGGTGGTGCTCGTGTCGCCGACCGGTGGCACCCACGCGGTCGACGAGGCGCCCGCGTCGTGGGACGCCGTCATCAACGGCAGCGGCGCCGTGCGCCTGGCCGACCCCGACAACGACACCGCGAGCCGGCTCGCCTACTACTCCTCCCGCCGCGGCGAGCCCGACATCGACATCGCCACCGCCGGCCGGCTGGTCTTCGCCTCCCGTTTCGCCGCGACGAGCTCAACGCAGCTCTTCGACGCCGCCGGCGCACCGACCGATCTCGTGCCGTTCCCGGCATCCGAGCAGGCCGTCGCGGCGTTCAGCGCGGACCGGCCGGGCGTCATCCGCCCCTGGTTGCCCGCCGCCGGCACCATGAGCTTCGACTACCCCTGGCTGGTGCGCACCGGACTCGACGCCGGCCTCGTGGAGCGCGCCGGCGTCGCGCTGCGGGCGATGCGCTCGGATGACGCCCGCGCGCAGCTCGGCGACGCGGGGTTCCGGGCCGGCATCGGCAGCGGGCCGGTCCAGGGCGGCGTCGTGGCGCCGGGCCACGCCGACCAACCGCTGCCCGGGCCGGAGGACCGGACGGCGGCGCTGGAGCAGTGGGACGTGCTGCGCACCGACAGCCGCATGCTGGCGGTGCTCGACGTGTCGGGCTCGATGAAGTACCCGGCTCCCGGCACCGGTGGGCTGACCCGTGCGAAGGTGCTCGAGGAGGCCTCCATCACGGCCCTGCGCACGCTCCCCGCAGGCAGCGCGGTCGGAACCTGGGTGTTCTCGACCGACCGAGGTGGACGTGGTGTCGACCATGCCGAGCTGCTCCCGGTGCGCCGGCTCGACACCCAGGTGCAGGGCCGCACCTGGCGGCAGGAGCTCGAGCGGCAGGTGCGCACCATCCCACGCCGGCTCGGCGGCGACACCGGGCTCTACGACACCGCGCT
>JBOFLR010000646.1:0-14480 GCA_051657965.1 Dermatophilaceae bacterium | reverse complement strand
CGTGGAGCAGGCTGGCCGTGGAGGGTCGACGCTGATGGCCGACTCGAGTTAGGGTTGCCTAACTTCTTGCCGGCGGCCGACCGCGCCGTCCACCGTCATCCCCTCAAGCGAGGCGCCCGATGGACGACACCGCGACCCTCGCCCGCCGGGCACGCGGTGTGCTGGCGACGAGCAGCAACGTCGAGGTCGGTGTCGCCGGCCGACACCTGCAGATCGACCGGCACGTGGCCGGCAGTGACGGCTCGGTGCTGTTCCCTCTCGAGCGCATCCCCTACCGGTGCCGGCGCCGGATGACGCAGCACGCCGCGGTGCCGCTCGAGCTCGTCGCGGTCGATGTCGCTCGCGTTCCCCAACCCGATCGCGTCCGTGGCTGCCTGCGCCTGAACGGCGAGGCGCACGTCGTGGAGGTCGAGCTGACCACCGACATCGTCGAGCACCTCCGGCTCGAGACCGACGCACGCCTGGTGCGCTTCGCCGCGGCCGAGGTCACGCTCGACTGGAGAGTCGAGGTCCCGGCGAGCGGACGTCATCCGAGACCGGTGCCCGTCGAGGCGTGGGTCACCGCCGAGCCCGACCCGCTGGTCGGCTGGGAGGGGGAGTGGACCGAGCACCTCGACCGCCACCATGCCGAGCAGCTGAGTGCGCTCGCCCGACGGATCGGGGTGCGCGCAGCGCCCAGGGCCGTCCATCCGGTGCTCGCCGACACCGAGGGCATCGTGCTGCGCTGCTATGTCGCAGGAGAGTCCGTTCGCGACGTGCGGATGCCGTTCCTGCGCCGGGTCGACTGCCCCTGCCGGGCGGTCGAGGCGTTCGACGAGCTCGTCAGGGCGTGCCGGTGACTGCTGGCGGCACCACCGTCGACGCCGCTCTCGCCGCGCGCGGCGTCAGCCGGCGACGCGGCGGCCCGTGGTATAGGGCGTGAGCAGCTGGTCGACCGGCGCGTGGTCGTCGGTGAGCACCCGCGCCTCGCCGACCCACGCGTCGAGATCGGCGCCCTCGATCGCGCTCCACTCGAGACCGCGCTCGGTCATCCGCGCCTTCAGGGCATCGACGTCGATCGGGTCGTCGGAGGCGACCACCACCACGTTTCCTCCCGACCCCGGCTCCTCGGCCAGGGTCTCGACCTCGGCTGCGAGTACCACCTCGTCGAACACCGTTCGGAGCGTGGCGATCTCGGCTCGGGCGAAGTCCATCGGCCCGTTGTCGATGAGGTTCGCCGCGTACCGGCCGCCGGGCGCGAGCAGCCGTCGCACGTCGGACATCGCCTCCCTGGTCGTCAGGTGCCAGGGCACGCTCATCCCGCCGAAGGCGTCGCCGACCACCAGGTCCTGGCTTCCGGAGGCGATGCGCGTCATCCCCTGCCGGCCGTCTTCGATACGCACGTCGAGACCCGGGCCGGTGCGCAGGCCGAGCTGCTCGATGTCGACCTCGACCACGCCCTCGTCGATCTCGGAGACCACGCTCGTGGTGCCCGGGCGCACCTGCGCCAGATAGCGCGGCAGGGTCAACCCGCCACCCCCGAGGTGGTACGCCGTGAGCGGCTCGGTCGCGGGAAAAGCTGTGTCGCTCAACGATGCCAGCGCCTGCACGTACTCGAACTCGAGATGCGTCGGGTCGGCGAGGTCGACGTAGGAGTGGTGTACCCCGTCGAGCACGAGCAGGCGACCGCTGGAGCGTTCCTCATCGGCGACCACCTCCGCGCAGTGGTACACGGTCTCGGCATCGCAGCTGCCCGGCCCCCACCATGCGCCGACCACGCCGGGGACGAGCAGCAGCACCGGAGCGACCGCGCGACGGATGCCGCGGACGCGCACCTCGACGGCGACACCGGCGAATACCAGCAGCACACCGAGCCCGACGAGGACGACGCTCACGGGGAACGCCGTGACGAACACGAACCCGGTGAGGACGGTGCCCACCAGGGCCCCGACGGTGCCGATGCCGGACAGTCCACCGACCACTCCTCCGGTCTCGGCAAGGTCGGTGAGCCGCAGCTTCGCCACGATCGGCGAGATCGCCGACAGGGTCGCACCGGGGACGAAGATCGCCAGGGCGCCGACGAGCAGCACGCCCGGGCCGGCCAGCTCGCCGGACCCGCGCACCACGAACGGCATCAGCGACACCGCGACCCCGGACGCGACGAGCAGCGGGCCGATCAGGTGCCGGGCGGCCGGGGTGTCCGCCGCACGGCCGCCGCTCCACGCTCCCACCGCGATCGCCGCCAGGGCGATGCCGATGACCAGGGTGCTGGTCTCGAGCGTCAGCCCGAGATACGGCGCGAGCAGGCGCAGCGAGACCAGCTCGACGACGAGCACCGCCGCACTCGACCCGAACACCAGCGCCCCGGCCAACACCGGCCCTATCGCTGCCGGGGCTCGAGTGGATCTGTCGGCGGTCGATGGACTGGCGGTAGTCGACGGGATGGTGGTCGACGAGGCCGCGATCGACGAGGTGGTAGCGGCACCGGAGCCGGCGTCGAGAGGCGGGCGGTCGTCATCCGACATGGTGGTCACCGACCTATCCTCGGGTACCGCCGCGACGGATGCAGCCGGCAGGGCGCTGGTCACAGCCACCGCGGCAGGCCCGCCGCTCGGCTTCCGCACGGCTCACCGGCGAACGGCGCAGCGCTGACCGGGTCGGCTACGGGCGGTACACCTCGCGGCGGTGGCCGAGCTCGACGACCAGCACGACGAGCCGGTCGTCGAACACACGGCAGAGGATGCGGTAGTCGCCGACCCGGTAGCGCCAGATCTCCGACCCGACGAGTCGCTTGCCGAGCGCCCGCGGGTCGGCCTCGCCGTCGAGTCGATGAGCGACGAAACGGACCAGTGCCGCCGCGGTCGGCGGGTCGAGCTTCGCCAGCTACTTCTCCGCCCGGCGCGACCACTCGACCGAGAGCTCACCCGCCGTATCGCTTCATGACCTCGTCCATCGAGACCGTCCGGCCACCTGAGGCGTAGTGCTCCTCGAGAGCCTGCTCGGCCAGATAGAGATCCTCCAGGTCTTCCAGGTGCTCCAGGATCGCCTCACGGGCATAGAACGACTTCGAGCGTCCGGTCCGTCGAGCCAGCTCGTTCAGCCGGTCTTCGATGTCCTGCGGCAGGCGCACTGCGAGCATCGCGTCCTCCTTGATCGGTACATGGATAGCACGCCGTTCCTCGCGAGAGCTCATCAGGCAATCTTCAGGTCTGCCGGGCACGCTGCGGGGCGTGAGTAGCAGCGCACGCGCCGAGGTCACCACGGGCACGGTGCTCGTCGTCGACGACGACGCCGACGTGCGCGACAGCCTCGCCCGCTCTCTCGACTACGAGGGGTACGCGGTGCTCACCGCCCCCGACGGACGGGCCGCACTGGACCTGGTGGGCCGCGAGCACCCCGACGTCGTGGTGCTCGACGTGCAGATGCCGGTGCTCGACGGCCTCGAGACCTGCCGCCGGCTGCGGGCCACCGGAGACGACACTCCCGTCATCCTGCTCACCGCCCGCACCATGCTGGGCGACCGGGTGACCGGGCTGGACGCCGGCGCCGACGACTACCTCGTCAAGCCGTTCGCGCTCGAGGAGCTGCTCGCCCGGGTCCGTGCCCAGCGGCGGCGCACCAGCGGCCACCGGCGGCCACCCGAGCTGCTCGAGGTCGGGGATCTGCAGCTCGACCTCGGGACTCGCGAGGTCCACCGCTCCGGTACGCCGATCGCGTTGACCCGCACCGAGTTCGACCTGCTCGCCCTGCTCATGCGTCATCCGCGCCAGGTGCTCACTCGGGCCCAGCTGGTGCGCGAGATCTGGGGCTTCGACCACGATCCGGCCTCGAACAGCCTCGAGGTCTACATCGGGTACCTGCGCCGCAAGACCGAGGTCGACGGCCGGCCACGACTGGTGCAGACGGTCCGCGGCGTCGGCTACGCCATCCGAGCGGGATGACGTGCGCCGGCCGAGCCTGACCCGCACCATCGCGCTGTTGTGCGCCGTGGCGGTCACGGTGTCGATCGCCGGCGTGAGCGTGCTCGCCTGGGTGACCACGCGCAGCGTGCTGCGCGGCCAGGTCGACGCGGCGCTCGACCCGCCACGGAACCGCATCGGCGGGGCCGCCGGGACAGGCAGTCCGAACCCGATGCCGGGCGCCACGCCGGGTGGCACCGGGCCGAACCCCACCACGCCCGGGCCGCTGCTCCCCGGAGCCGATGTCGAGCAGCTGTGCGCCGCGGTGAGCGGCACGTTCGGGCGCTTCCGCGCCGGGCCGGTGTCGCTGCAGCTGGTACGCGCCGACGGCACCACGTGCACGCCTGACGGTGACGACCCGGTGCCGGTACGCGCCGTCGACCGGCGAGCCGCCGCCGGTGGCCCCACCACGCGGCGCGACGACGAGACCGTGGGCGGTGTGCCGGTACGGGTGCAGAGCCAGCACCTCTCCGAGGGCTACGCGGTGCTCGTCGTGCGCGACCTCAGCGAGATCGACACCACCCTGCGCTGGCTGGCCGTCGTGCTCGGCGTCTCGACACTGCTCGGCGGCGGGCTCGCGCTCACGGCCGGTGTCGTCGTGGCCCGCACCGCCCTGCGCCCGGTCGACCGGCTCACCCGTGCCGCCGAGCACGTGAGCCGCACCCAGGAGCTGCGCACCCGCATCCCGGTCACGGGCGAGGACGAGGTGGCCCGGCTCAGCCACGCGTTCAACGCGATGACCGCCTCCCTCGAGGAGTCCCGTGAGCGGCAGTCACAGCTGGTGGCGGATGCCGGTCACGAGCTCCGCACGCCACTGACCTCGCTGCGCACGAACGTCGAGCTGCTCGAGCGCAGCGAGGCGCACGGCCGCCCGCTGGAGCCCGAGCGGCGAGCGACCCTGCTGGCCCGGGTGGTGGCCCAGCTGGACGAGCTCTCGAACCTCACCGAGGAGCTCACCGAGCTCGCCCGCACCACCGGAGCGACACCGGCCGACGACGTGCGCCTCGACGAGGTGGTGCGAGCCGCGGCCGACCGGGCCGGACTGCGCGCCGACCACCGGCTCGTGGTCGACGTCGAGCCGTGGCAGGTCACCGGTGATGCCGCCCAGCTCGAGCGGGCCGTCGTCAACCTCGCCGACAACGCCGTGAAGTTCAGCCCACCAGGGACGACCGTGCGAATCACGTTGCGAGTCAGTGATTCTGGGTGGGCCACTCTCATCGTCGACGACGAGGGGCCGGGCGTCGCCTCGGCCGACCGGTCGCTGGTGTTCGAACGGTTCTGGCGTGCGGATGACGCCCGCTCCCGTCCCGGGAGCGGCCTCGGCCTCGCCATCGTCGCCGAAGCCGTGGCCCGCCACGGTGGCACGGTGGCGACCGAGCCGGCTCCGGATGGTGGCGCGCGGTTCGTCATCCGCCTCCCCGGCCGCCGTCCGTAGCTGTCAGACCGTAGGTGTCAGACGGTTCCGATGCGGCACCGCGGACCGGATGCCGCAGCGAGTCGCCGATTCGCGGTGAGAAGCCACGTCGACGTCAGGCCATCGATCCGCACCTCGACCAGACAGGAGGCGTCAACGACCAGCGTCGGGCCACGAGCCACGGTGCTCGTCGAGCGCGGCCGCGATCTCGGCCCGGCCGATCGGCGACGACCGGTGCCGCGTGCTCTCGAGCCACTCGGTGATGGTCGGCCGTGACGCCAACCGGGTGGCCTCGCGGCGCAGCAGCTCGGGAACGCTCGTGCCGGCTTCAGCAGCGCGCTTCGCCAGCACCGCGTAGGTCTGGTCGTCGAGGTCCCGGATCTGCACCGTCTTCGGCATGCCCGACCGTAACGTGCGCGACTCCCCTACGTCGATCAGCCTGCGCACCATCAGAATCTATGTGGTCGGCTCGGGTCTACCTCGCCGACTCGGGTCTGTTTCCCCGCGTGGCGTCGATATAGCACCATCACCCGCGCAGATCACGTCCACCTCCGACAATCGACCCGAGGCGGCGCAGGCCAGCCTCCGTCCGTGCACCCGCAGCTCGCGGGCCCGCCCCGGCGTCGGGAGTCGCAGGAACGCCGCGGCGGCGGACCGACAGCTCCCGTTCACGACCGAGGTCGGCCAGGTGGAGGGTGGGGACCACCGCTACAGGGCTCGCTAGAGCGATCACTGCGCTGCGAGGGTCACCTCGTGCCGTGGTGCGAAAGCCTCTCCGTCCGGGACCTCGTGACGTTGTGACGCGGGCTACGACGCCATAGTCGTCGTGCTCGCCCCGGTTCCGGCGTCGTATCCGGCGTCACGGGAGCGGATCAAGGATGCGGACCGCTTGTCGCACCAGGGCCTGGACATCCCGGTCAGTCGGGGACGCGCACCTGGGCGCCCTCGTCCACGCCGGTGACCTCGACCCAGCCGTCGACCACCAGGCCCACGGTGACCTCCACCTCGCGGTCGGCGGCATCCGCGCCCGAACCGGACACCGTGCGGACGACGGTGGCCCCGCTCGACCCCGACACCAGCGCCGCCACCGGCACGGTCACCGCTCCTGATCGCGAGCCGGCCGTCACGGTCGCGTCGAGTGGGGTGCCCGGCGCCGCCTCGACGGCGTCGCCGATCTCCAGGCGCACCTCCACCCGGCCGTCCACGGCGTCACGTCCGACGGCACGTACCCGTGCGGCGACGCTCTCGTCGGCGACGGCGACCTCCGCCTCGGCGCCGACCTTCCACCCCGCGAGGTCGTCGACGGCAACGTCGACCACGGCATCCGACGCTCCGGCGCCGACCTCGAGGAGCGGGGTGCCGGCGGGTATCTCGTCGCCGACGTCGGCCACCGCCCCGGTCACCTCCTGCGGCTCGCCGACGACCAGCAGGTCGCCCAGCTCGACAATGCCGTCGGGGTCGGCGCGGCCCAGATCGACCTCCCAGTCCTCGACCGCGTCCGCGGTGGCGGACGTGAACTCGTCGTCGACCGTGACGCCGTCCCCTCGGTCCAGGCGCTCCAGCAGGTCCTCGAGCGCCTGCACGTCGGCACCCGAGTCCCCTTCGCGCAGTGCACGGTACGACGGGGTGTCACCGACCATGACCACAGTCGGCTCGCCGTCGGCAGCGTAGGCGACGACCCCGTCACCGAGCTGCGACCCGACGTCGGCGAGACCGGTGAGCACAGGCGCCGATTCGGGCTGCTCCGCACCTTGAGCCTGGCCACCTTGGGGTGGCGCCGACCCGGCGCCGGTCGCCGCACCGGCGCCCGGCGGAGCCGTCTGTGGCCGGCCCGGTGCCGGCTGCTGGGACGGAGCCGGCGGGGTCTGAGCCGGCGGCCTGGACGGGGAGGGCGTGGGACTCGGGCTGGGCGTCGGCGTCGGCGTCGGGCTGCCGCTCGGCGAGGGTGGCGTCGGGCTGCCGCTCGGCGAGGGTGATGGCGTCGGTGCCGGGGTGGGGCTGCCGCTCGGCGTCGGCGTCGGGCTGACAGTCGGCGACGGTGATGGCGTCGGAGCCGGGCTTTCGGATGCCGGCGGTGAGCTGGTACTCGGGGTCGGGGTAGAGGTCGGGCTCTCGGATGCCGGTGGCGTCGGGCTTCCCGTCGCGCTCGGCGTGGAGCTGCCAGTCGCGCTCGGGATGGCTGTCGGGCTCGCGGATCCGGTCGGCGACGGAGTCGATGTCGGGTCGACGCTGCCCACCGCGGTCGCGGCCACCGCGACGGCGCCCGCATCCGAGGACCAGCTCGCCGCCGGTGCGGCGCCCGAGAGTGAACCGGATGACGCTGCACCGGACGATGGCGCGGCCTCCGCACCGTCACCGCCACCAGCACCAGTACCGCCCGCACCGGGACCGCCCACTCCGGCTGCACCAGCACCGGCTGCGGAGTCGGCGCCGTCAGCGGAGGTGCCCGCCGCCGACTGGCCGACTCCCGGGGTGGTGGTGACCCGGCTCGGTGCGGTGGCACCGGCGAGCACCGTCATCTCGCTGCGGCGCTGTACGGTCCCGGCAGCCGACGCCGTGGCAGTGAGGTCGCGGCGCTCCGCGGCGACCGTGCGGCCGGCGTCATCCGCCGTGTCGTCCTCGTCGGTCGCGGCGGCCGACCACGAGACGCCACCGCCCACGACGACACCCGCGACGACGACACCCACGATCGCGGGATGCCGCCACCAGGGTCGCGACGCACCGCCGCCCGTCGACTCGACCGGACCGTTCGGGTGGCCCGGGCCGTTCAGGTCCTTGAGACCGGTCGGGTTCACGAAGCCGTCGGCGTTCACCGGGCCGGTCGGGTTTACGAAGCCGTCGGCGTTCACCGGGCCGGTCGGGTTCACGGGGTCGTTCGGGTCCTTTTCGGGGGAGGTCATGTCACACCGTCCTCAGGGCTTCGGTGGGCGAGAGCCGCGCCGCGCGCAGCGCAGGGTAGAGACCGGCGATCGCGCCGATCGCGAGCGCTGCCCCGAGGCCACCGGCCGCGGCGACCAGGGGAACCACGACCTCCCAGCCGCGCAGCACCGCGTACCCGGCCGTCACCAGGGCGCCGATGACGACGCCCACGGTTCCGCCGATGGCCGAGAGCAGCAGCGCCTCGACGAGGAACTGCACGCTGACGTGCCGCCGGGTGGCGCCGAGGGCACGGCGCAGGCCGATCTCGGAGCGTCGTTCGAGCACCGAGATGACCATGACGTTGGCGATGCCGACACCGCCGACGAGCAGGGCGACACCACCGAGCCCCAGGAACAGCGAGGTGAACGCGGTACTCGCCGCGGCCCGTGCCTCGATCGCGTCGGACGGCCGCGACACCTCCACCTCGTCGGGGTCGGCCGGGTCCGCGGTGGCGGCCACGACGTCGCGCACGGCGTCGACCTGCTCGGGGTCGGTGCGGAGGTAGACGGTCTCCGGCGCCTCGGCCGCACCCAGCTCGCTCTGGCCGATCCCATTGCCCACCAACGCCGCCCGGTCGACATCCTGGGCGAGCTCGAGCGGCTCGAGGATGCCGACGACGGTGAACCACCGGTCGTCGATCCACACCTGGGGCTGGCCCTCGAGAGTGGTGATGCCGAGCCGTTCGGCCGCCACCGAGCCGAGCACCACGACCGGCAGGTCGGCCCGGGTGTCGTCGAGCCACTCGCCGGTGGCCACCGACCCGGCGAGGGTGTCGAGGAAGGTGGTGTCGGCGGCCTTCACCGAGATGCCGCCGGTCTGGTCCTCCGGCACCAGATCGGTGCGACGCACCGTGGCGTCGATCGTCGTCAGGGATGACGCGGCCTCCACCGGGCCGATCCGGCCCAGCATCGCCTCGCTCTCGACCGGGAGGGATGCGTCACCGCCGCCGAAGCCGGTGCCGGCCTGCACGGTGAGCATGTTCGTGCCGAGCCGGTCGAGGGAGGCGAGCAGGTCGGCGCGCGAGGACTCGGAGATGCCGAGCACGGCCACCATCGCGGCGATCCCGATGGCGATGCCGAGCGCGGACAGGCTCGCGCGCAGCCGGCGGCTGCGCAGCCCGACCGAGCCCACCCGGAGCAGGTCGACCGGATGCAGCCGGCTGCGTCGTACCCGTGGGCGCCGGGCCGTCCCGGCTCGCTCGGCTCGCCCGGTGCGGCCATCCGGCTCGGGTGCACGAAGCTCGAGAGTCGTCATCCGCGCACCGCCTCGAGGGCGCTGTCGTGCTCGATCCGACCGTCGCGCACCGCGATCCGGCGCGGCAGCTCCGCCGCGATCGACAGATCGTGGGTGATCACGAGGATGGTGGCTCCTTCGTCATGCAGCTCGTGCAGCAGGTCCATCACCGCGGCCGAGGAGCGGCTGTCGAGGTTGCCGGTCGGCTCGTCGGCCAGCACGATCGACGGCTGGCCGACCAGCGCACGGGCGATCGCCACCCGTTGCCGCTCACCGCCGGAGAGCTTCTCCGGGTTGTGGCCGAGCCGATGCCCGAGGCCCACCCGTTCCAGGGTGGCCACGGCACGCTCGCGCCGCGAGCTCAGCGCCATCCCGCTGTAGAGCAGGCCGTCGGCGACGTTGTCGACGATGCTCATCCCGGACAGCAGGAAGAACTGCTGGAAGACGAAGCCGATCTCGGTGCTCCGCAGCGCCGACAGGTCGTCGTCGTCGAGCTCGGAGGAGTCCAGGCCGGCCACGACGACGCGGCCGGTCGTCGGGCGGTCGAGCGTGCCGACGATGTTGAGCAGCGTCGACTTCCCCGACCCGGACGGGCCGACCACCGCGGCCAGCTCGCCGCGCCCGATCCGCAGGTCGATGCCGTGCAGCACCCGGGTGACCGGGTCGGTGGGGTACTCCTTGGTCACGTCGTGCAGCTCGAGCACCGGCGCCGCCGCCACGCCCGGCGCGGCATCCACGTGGTCGACGGCGGTCATTCGGCCACCGCCACGGTGGCACCCTCGTCGACTCCGTCGACCTGGACCCACCCGCCGGCCACGGTGCCGATCTCGACCGGCACGAGCTCGGAGCCGCCGTCGCCGCGGACCTCGACGGCGTACCCGCCGCCCGCGAGGGCCAGCAGGGCCGTGACCGGTACCGCCAGCGCACCCTCGGTGCGGGAGCGCTCGACCGTCACGGTGGCGTCGCCGGTGTCGATCTCGGCGACCGCCGCCGCGTCGTCGAGAGTGACGGTGACGTCGACCGTCGGCTCGGCCTCGGGATCCTCGGCGTTCTCCTCGACTTCGGTGCCTACGCCGGCCACCTTCCCGGTGGTCTCGACCCCGCCGGGAAGCTCCACCTGGGCGGCCGTCCCGGCCTCGAGGTCGCCGGCGCGGTCGGCGTCGAGTGCGGCCACGACGACCTTCGTCGTGGCGGTCACCTGGAGCACCGCCGTTCCGGCCTGCACCTGGGTGCCGACATCGGCCGAGACCTCGTCGACCCGCACCGCTCCGGAGCCGAACCGCACCTCCCCGAGCTGCACCACGCCGTCGGGATCGTCGCGACCCAGCTTCTCCTCCCAGGTCTCGACGGCGTCGGCGGTGGCCGAGGTGTACTCGCGGTCGACCGTCACGTCGTCGCCGTACCCCAGGTCGCGCAGCGACTTCTCGAGCTGCTCGACGTCGGCGCCCTCGGTGCCGTCGGTCAGCTCGCGGTACGCCGGGACGGCACCGCTGAGCAGCACCACCGGTTCGGCGTTCACCTCGAACAGGGTGCCGCCCACCTTCACGGTGGCGCCGTCCTGCGGCACCGAGGTGACGACACCGGATGCCGCCGCCCCCACCGCGGTCGGCTCGCCGAACCCCAGCTCGCCGGTGAGCTCCTCGGTGGTCACCAGGTCACGGCGCTCGACCGTCGCCGTGCCGGCTGCCTCGGCCGCCGGGGTGGCCGCGGTCGAGTCGGGCCCGGAGGTGAGCAGGACTCCGGTGGCGACCCCACCGGCGGCGAGCACCACCACTCCGGCGCCGGCCACGACCCGGGTGCGGCTCACTGGCCACCGCCGGGGAGGGCGTCACCGAACGCCGACTGGCACTTCTCCATCGCGGCCGCGACCTTCGGGTCGTCGGTGTCGAGGTCGCCGAACGGGCCCTGGCCGCCGGCACCGGGCCCACCCTGGCTGAAGTCGGGGTCGGGCACGTCGATGCCCTCGCCGCGCATGCACTTCGCGAACTCGAGCGCGGCATCCTGCAGCTCCGACCGGTCCTGCTCGTCGATGCCGAGCGCACCTTCCGGGGGCTGACCGCAGGTCTCCTGGGCCTTCTGGAACTGCTCCCGGTCGAGCCGCTGCCCTGCACCGGCGCCGGCGCCGCCCTGGGGCCGCAGCGTCAGGTTGCCCTCGGCGTCGACCGTCGGGTCGGGCACGTCCAGGCCTTCGCCGCGGAGGCACTCGACGTAGTCGAGCAGCTGCTGTTCGGCATCCCCGCTCGCGGTGGGCGACGCCGAGGACGAGCTGCCACCGCCGCTGCCCTCCTCGATGGCAGCCACCCCACCGGATGAGGACTCCTCGCCACCGCAGGCGGTGAGAACCCCGGCGAGGAGGACCCCCACAGCGAGTGCGCGGAGCGGTCGGGCGGCCGAGACGGACCGGGTGCGGGGGATTCGTGTCATGGCTCGACCCTCCGCGCCCGCCATGAACGGCGCCGAAGGCGTCGATGAGAGCCAGGTGAGAAGTCGCGCCGTCCGCGACCGTCGCGGCTCAGCCGGGCGGCAGGGCGCCGACGGTGAGGAGCAGGTTCGCGTAGTGGCGTTGCTCGCCGGTCGTCACGACGACGGCCAGGTCGGGTCCGAGACAGGCCTGTTTGAAGTCGTTGCGGGATAACGCGGCCAGCGGCACCTCGGGCCCGAGCACGGCTCCGTACCTCGATGCCACCGGCGACGGCGCCCCGTCGTCGGGGCTCATCACGACGGCCGACTCGAACGGCACGGCCCCGACGATCGCGCGCAGCACCTGCTCGACGTCGAGCACTCCGGGGGTCAGGCCGAGGTGCACCGTGGTCGCCGACGGGTTGGTCCCGGTGCCGTGGGCGTAGTTCGCGTCGGCCAGGAGCACGGCGCTGCCGTGGCCGGCTCGTGAGAGGGCGGCGAGCAGCTCGGGATGGATGAGCGGGTAGGTGAGCACCTGGCTCCTTCGTGTCGGCGGGTGGACCGCAGGTGGGGTCAGGGCCGTCGTGCACCCGGGGCCCGGGCGATGAGGCGTTGCAGCACGACGACTGCGAGGAGGAAGGCGCCGCTGATGACCGACTGGACGTTGCTGTCGAGTCCCCCCACCTGGTTGATGACGTTCTGGATGATGCTCCGCAGCGCCACCCCGACCATGGTTCCGAGCACCGTGCCCGCGCCGCCGGTGAGCAGCGTGCCACCGATGACGACCGCAGCGATGGCGTCGAGCTCGGTCCCGACCCCGATGACGGTGACTCCCGACTGCAGGTAGGCCGCGGTGAGCACGCCCGCCAGTCCCGAGAGCAGCCCGCTCACGACATAGACGGCCAGCTTGACCCGAGCCACCGGCAGGCCCATGAGCAGCGCGGACTGCTCGGCCCCACCGGTGGCGAACACCGACTCGCCGAACCGCGTCCGTTGGAGCGCGACCCCGGCGAGCAGCGCCAGGGCGAGTGCGAGCCACACCGGCGTGCCCAGGCCGAGGAAGGAGCCCCGGCCGAGGGCGAGCACGGTGTCGTCGGTGATGGTGTACGTGGTCGACCCTTCGTCGGTGACGGCCAGCAGGAGACCGCGGGCGAAGAGCAGGCCGGTGAGGGTGACGATGAACGGCGGTAGGCCGACCCGGGCGACGAACCAGCCCTGCGCCAGGCCGATGGCGCCGCACACGAGGAGCGGCAGGGTCAACGCGGTGAGCAGTCCCCACTGAGAGGCCCAGGCGGCGAGCACCCCACCCAGCGCGTAGACCGAGCCGACGGAGAGGTCGATCCCTCCGGTGATGATGACGAACGTCATCCCGATCGCGATGATCGCGAGGAAGGAGCTCTGCAGCGCGATGTCGGTGAGGTTCTCGACCGAGCCGAACCGGGGGAACGCGATCCACGACACGACGACGACCACGACCAGGGCGGCTGCGGCCGCCTGGCGTCCGACGATGCTCGCGAGGAGCTGGCGGCGTACCGCGGGCGTTCGCGGCGGCGCGGTGACGGTAGTGCTCACGTCGGCGACACCACCGACGCCGCCCGGGTCGCCGCCGGCGGAGGACGCGCGCTCATCCGGCCTGGGCTCACCCGGCCTGGTCGTCATCCGGTCGTCCGGGGTCGTCATCGGGTCTCCCGGTTCCGGGCGGCCCACACCGCGAGGATGATGATGCCGGCCTGCACCATCTGGGCGGTGGAGTCCGGCACGTCGTTCTTGATGAGAGTGGCCCGCAGCAGCTGGATGAGGAGCACGCCGGCCACCGTGCCGAGGATGCGGACCCGCCCGCCGTTCAGCGGGGTACCGCCGACGACCACGGCGGTGATCGCCGAGAGCTCCATCAGCAGACCGATGTTCGCCGGGTCGCCCGCGCCCAGCCGGGCGGTGGCGAGGACCCCGGCGACGGCGGCCAGCACCGCGCTGGCGACGTACACGAGGAGGAGCACCCGACGCACCGGGACGCCGGCCAGCACGCTCGCGGCCCGGTTGTCGCCGATGGCCACGAGCTGCCGCCCGAACGTGGTGCGGGCGACCACGAAGGCCACGAGCACCGCCAGCAGCCCGGCGACGACGACGAACACGGGCACCCCGAGAACGTCGCCGGTGCCCAGGTAGAGGAAGCCGGGATCGCGCACGTCGACGAGCTGGCCGTCGGCGATCACCAGGGCCAGCCCGCGCCCGCCGACGAGCAGCGCCAGGGTCGCGACGATCGGCTGGATGCCGACCACGGCCACGAGCGTGCCGTTCAGCGTCCCGACCGCCGCTCCGGCGGCGAGACAGACGAGCACGGCGCCGAGCGGGCCATACCCCAGGTACGACGGCACGAGCGCCGCGGACAGCGCCATCACCGACCCGACCGACAGGTCGATGCCCTCGGTGCCGATGACGAGCGCCATCCCCAGGGCGACGATGCAGACCGGAGCCGCCTGCACGAGCTGGGTACGGATGTTCGCGACGGACGCGAAATTCGGGGTGAACACCAGGTTGCCCAGCACGAGGATCAGGACGGCGACGTACACGCCGTA